>CAJWOS010000483.1 GCA_913044235.1 uncultured Pseudomonadota bacterium | reverse complement strand
TGGACCTGCCTCGGCGCTTCGGCAAGTACGAACTTCTCGACCATGTGGCGACGGGCGGCATGGCGGAGGTGTACCGGGCGCGGAGCTTCGGCGTCGAAGGGTTTGAGCGGCAGATCTGCATCAAGCGGATCCTGCCGGGGCTCTCGCGGGATCCTCGGTTTGTCTCGATGTTTGTGAAGGAAGCACGCATTTGCTCGAGCCTCACGCATCCAAACATCGTGCAAATCTACGAGCTGGGCCGGGTCGAAGACGACCACTACATGGCGATGGAGTTCGTGCATGGGCGCGACTTGGGGCGCATTCTACGCACCATGCGCCGCCATCGCGTGAAGATGCCCGTAGCGATTGCCGTGCATTTGGTGGTGGAGGCTTTGAGGGGGCTTGCCTGTGCCCATGGCATGACCGATGCGACTGGAGTTTCGCTCGGCATCGTTCATCGGGACATCTCGCCGCACAACATCTTGGTCGGCTTCCAGGGCGAGACCAAGGTGTTCGACTTCGGGATTGCCCAGCTCGGAGAGAACGCGTCCGGTAGAGCGCGAGGGGGTGGGAAGAGAGCCTACATGGCACCAGAGCAGCGCGCGGATGGTCCGGTTGACCAGCGCAGCGACCTGTATGCCATGGGGGTGGTGTTGCACGAGTTGCTGTGCGGTCGACGTCCCGCTGAAAACACGGGGCGTACAGAAGGCGAGGCGTTGGAGTCCGCCGACATTCGGTTTCATCGGCCCGATGTGCCGGAGGCGATCGCAGCCTGCCTCAGTGCTTTGCTACAGCCGCAGGCCGGCCAGCGCCCGCCGACGGCGCACGACGCCGCCGACCGTTTGCGTGCAGCGATGTTCGAGGCAGGCCTGCAGGTGCATTCGGGCGACGTACGCCAGTTCCTTACGCAGTTGTTTCCAGAGGTGACCGACCGCCGGTTGCCTGGCGCCGTTGACCTTGGGGGGCTGGCTTCTGACATCGCGGCCCTCGGCAAGAGCGGCCTGGGTGACCTGGAGTCCGTGAGACGCACTCCGGTCTCTTCGGGGCCTCCGAGTGCCGCGGGACGCCGTCCGGTGGTGGTTTTGGTCGCGGAAGTAGTGGGTTTAACGGACGCCACAGAGTCGATGGAGTCAGAGCATATCTTTCGCCGGCACCTGCGACTGTTGCGGCGCGCGTGGCGGGTGGTGGATGAACACGAGGGCACGGTCGAGGAATGGCGGGACGAAACGCTCCTGGTGATGTTCGGCCTGCCCAAGGCCAGTGGCCATGATGTGGAGCGTGCGCTTGTTTGCGCCGAGGCTTTGGTGCAGGTGGCGCGTAGTCTGCCGTCTGCTCAGGGTCGATTTGAGCTGTGCGTGGGAATCCACCAGGGCGAGATTTCGGTCGGGACGCGCACCGGTCGACGGCATCGGTACGTGGCCCACGGCGACACGGTGAAGCTGGCCCGTCACCTGTCGATGGTGGCCGATCCGGGCCGAGTGTTGGTGAGCCCACATGTTGCGCGACTGGCGCATCGCCGCTTCGATTTCGCCGACGGCCCCACGCTCCGTCGTCGCTCCCCGGCACGAGGCACTATCGCGCAGCGACTCAAGGGGCGCCGCCAGAATGATGAGACCCACTCGGGGCGCTGGGTAGCTCGCGGCGATGAGCTTCAGGTGATCAGCCGATCGCTCTCGCTGCTTGCCGAGGGGGCAGGCTCTCGGCTGGGTATCCTCGGTCCGGCCGGTGCTGGAAAGTCGAGGTTGCTGCGAGAGGTGGCGGTTCTCGCGCGCAGGCGGGAAGCACGTGTGGTCTCGGTGCGGGGGCTTCCATACGGAGCGGGGGGCGGACCGAGAATTCTTCACGACCTGGCGCGCGCCGTACTCGGAATCGAGCTGAAGGAACCCCTTGCTGCCGACCTCTCCGACCGGCTCGTACGGATTGGACTTGCAGCGGAGGAGCGATCGGCGATCATGGGGTTCGTGGGAAGCCGCCAGCGAACGCGCCGACAGGGCGATGTTTCCCGTCAGCATCGGGCGGAAGAGGCCGTTGCAGTCCTCATGCGAGAGGTTGCTCGCGCCCAACCAGTGATCGTTGCAGTCGAAGACATTCAATATCTCGATGCGGCCGAGCAGCTACTCCTGAAGGGGGTTCTCGAGCGGTTGCGTGGCATGGCTGTGCTGTGGTGGTTGTCTGCCCGAGAGGCCATTCCGGAGTCTCTGGCCTCGATGGACCGGACCATCCGCCTCGATCGAATGCCGGCGGATCGGATGCGTACATTTGCCCGACAGCTCCTTGGAGCCGAGGAGCTTGGTCCGGCCCTCTGGCGGGTGTTGTCACGGTCGGCCGAGGGCAATCCACTGTACGTGGAAACGATCGTGGGCACGCTTTCTCGGGCCAATCGCATCGTGATGCAGGAGAACGTGGCCCGCTTGCGGGACCCCGGGCGTGCGGTGGCCCCCCCACCAGGACTTGATGCGCTCCTGGCCGAACGGATCGATGCGCTTGCGCCAGAACTGCGTGGCATTCTCCAGCTTGCCGTCACCATTGGGCCCCGCTTTTCGCTCGCGCTCTTGGGCGAAGCGGCAGGTCTCGAAGATCCCAGCAACCTGATCCGTGCACTGGTTGAAGAACGCCTGGTGAGCTGGGTTGAGGGGTCGGAGGGCAGCGCTTGCGCGGTCGCGTCGACGTTGATTGGACAGGTGGTGCAGAACTCACTTCTCGGTGCCCAGCGTCGTGCGTGTCATCGGGCAGTCGCAGGGGCGATTGCGCGACTGCATGCCGACGCGCTCACCCCTCATAGGGGGGCGCTGGCGACGCACTATGCGGGTGCGGAAGACTTCTTAGACGCTGTGCGTCACGGCTTGCGTGCGGGCCAGTGGCTCACATCGCAACAACTGCTTGACCAGGCATCGCAGGTATTTGAAGGTGCGCTCAGACATGTGGGAGAGGCGCGCAAAAAGGGAGATAAAGCCACGCTCTGTGCGCATGCAGAAGCGATCGTACGCTCCGACCTGGGCGCATGCCTGGCACGCTCTGGGGGATCTGGAGCAGCGGAACGGCACCTCCAGATCAGCTTGGATCTTGCGGCGGAGTTGTTGCTGCCCGAAATCGAAGCCACGTCTCACCTCGAGCTCGGGCGCCTGCTGCGCTCTCGAGGGGATGTGGCCCTGGCGGCAGCACATCTGGAGGCCGCGCGCGACACGGCCATGACCAGAGGGCAGGGCCCTGCCGGCTCGCCATGGCGGGTCCCGCTGGCGGTGCGCGCTCTCGAGGCGCTCGCGGTTTTGCGAGACGAGGCTGGTGATCTGGCGGCCGCGCAGGCTTGCTTGGAGCAAGCCCAGACGCTTGCGGGCGACGACGTCCAGTTGATGGGGCGAGTATGGCTTGCGCTCGCACGTCCGGCTCTCCGGATGGGCGATCAGGAGAGGGGACTGGCGCTGCTGGAGGAGGCGCTCGAATGTGCCCGTCAATCCTCCGATCGCATCCTCGAAGGCAAGGTCCACAACAATCTCGGCATCCTTGACCACGGAGCGGGCCGCTATGCCGAGGCGATCGACCGCTTTGAAGCCGCTCGCCAGATTCGGGAAGGGCTGGGGTACCGACGAGGAGCGGCCATCAACTTGCACAACATCGGTGACACGTGGAATCGACTGGGAGACTACGGGCGCGCTTTCGCGGCTTTTACCGACAGTCGGGCCATCGCGGAGCGGTTGGGTTGGCGCCGTGGCATGGTGATGAATGATCTGTTTCTCACACACCTGCAGCTTCGTCGTGAGGGCTGGACGGGTCTGCAAAGTGACGGCCTGGTCGAGCGACACTTCGAGCTCATTGAGCAAGCTCGCGCGCTTGGCGATCTGGAAACGGCGGTCCATGGTCGCTTGCTGCTGGCGCGAGGGCTTCGGGGTGCCGGTCGGTTGACGGCCGCCGCGGTAGAGCTGCGTCGGGCCCTGGCGGATGCGGAGCGACTGGACACACGGGTACTGGCTCGCGATCTTCGAATCGAGCAAGCCACGCTCGCGACGCAGAGTCCAGAACTGATGGTGCACCAACTCACAGATGCACCCACGCGGGCCGCCCGATAGTGGGCCGGGTCGTCTTCGCGGCGCATCGCAACGGGAGTGAAACTTCCTCCTCGTGGCCGGACTCCGGCCGCCGTGCGCTCCAAAGCCGTCTCTGATTGGATTGGGGAGAGGGATGAACTACCGCCACCACAGTGTCCGCCATCGGTCGAGCGCCTCAAAGCGCCCATCATCAGTGTTTTGGGCTTTGATGCTTGCGTTGTTGCTCAGCGTCTTCCAAGTCCGTCCAGCGCTGGCCGAGGAGCAGGAGCCTTCCCTGTTTGAGTCCTTCGATGCCGCCTTCGGTACGTACATCGTCGGGCCGCTCGCAACCGTCATGTTCTGGGACACGGTTTTTTGGGACAATAGCCTGCCGCTCGGAGAGCTGCCGCCAGCGGGAGCCGACGGCACAGTGAGGGTCGATGACGCAGAGGTGGTCGAGTATCGAGAGGGCGCTGGCTACGTGTTCAAGGATGTTCGGACTGTCGCGCCTGACCAGATCGTGGCGCACCCCGAACCGGACGAGCGCGTAGAGCTGGCAACGGGTCGGACCGGCACACTGAGCGAACGCGACGGCGTACTCGAGGCGATGACCGGTCCCGGAAGTGTGCCTCTCGCCCCTTGTGCTTCGTTCGATGCGTGTGGCGACGGGATTGCAGACGCAAGCATGAACGAAGCGGGCGACCTGTTGATCGGCGATCTGCGGGTTCCCAATGCCGGAGATCCCAGCCTGCTCCGGGTGCTTCGCGACCGAGGTGCGTACCCTTTGGTGGTTCGCCAGGGCAGCGATGATGCTCTCGAAGTACTGGCCGCGGTGTATTCGGTTGATCGGAGCCTGCTCGAGCTTCGGACTGGTCGCAGCGTCACGCACGATGCGAGCCTCTGGGAAGTGCAGGCCACAAACGCCGATGGAAAGGTACGGATTCGGGCCGAGGCGGAAGTGCTGAATGCTGCGGCGCTCGCGAACCCTGGCAATATCCAGGTGCCGCTCGTGGTGGCCTGGCTCGTGTTTGGGGCGCTATTCTTCACCTTTCGGATGCAGTTCATCAACCTGCGTGGCTTCGCCCATGCGATTTCCGTCACCAGGGGCAAGTACGATGACCCTGATGAAGAGGGAGACATCAGCCACTTCCAGGCGTTGTCCTCGGCGCTTTCGGCGACCGTGGGTCTGGGGAACATCGCCGGGGTAGCCATCGCTGTGGCCGCGGGTGGTCCGGGTGCGATTCCATGGATGATCATTGCCGGCTTCCTCGGCATGTCTTCCAAGTTCACGGAGTGCACGCTGGGGCAGATGTACAGGTCCACAGACTCGAAGGGCAACGTGTCCGGCGGACCGATGCACTACCTGTACGACGGGCTCGTGGAGCTGAAGTTGGGTGGCCTGGGCAAGGTCCTGGCTGTTGTATTTGCCCTGATGTGCATCGGGGGCAGCCTGGGCGGGGGCAATATGTTCCAGTCCAATCAGGCCTTTGTGGCGGTGTCGGGACAGGTGGAGTTCTTTGCCGACAAGGCGTGGCTGTTCGGCCTGCTGATGGCCGGCGTGGTCGCGATGGTGATTCTCGGGGGGATTAAGCGGATCGGCTCGATCGCCGGGGTCATTGTGCCGGTGATGTGCGGGGTCTACGTGCTCGCTGCGCTCTACATCCTCGTGGTCAATGCTTCGGCAGTGCCCGATGCCTTCGCGACCATGTTCCGGAGTGCATTTACGCTACAGG
>CAJWOS010000482.1 GCA_913044235.1 uncultured Pseudomonadota bacterium | reverse complement strand
CCGACCCGCCGGAGACGCCGGCGGATGTGGCTGCTGCACCCGATGACGCCACCAAGACCGAGAGTGGACTCGCCTACAAGGTCCTCCAGAAGGGAACCGGCTCCGCGCACCCCACGGCCAGCGACAAGGTGTCGGTGCACTACACCGGCTGGACCAGCGATGGCGAGCGCTTCGACTCGTCGGTGATGCGTGGCGCCCCAGCAACCTTCCCCCTCAACGGCGTGATCAAGGGCTGGACCGAAGGCGTGCAGCTGATGGTGGTGGGCGAAAAGACCCGCTTTTGGATCCCAGCAGAGCTTGCCTACGGCGAAACCCCACGACGCGGCGCCCCGAGCGGCATGCTCGTCTTCGACATCGAGCTGCTCGAAGTCCAGTGAGTCCCACCCCCGGCCTTCGCTTCCCCTTCCACCGCCACCATGCGGTCTGGAAGGCGGTAGCGTCGGCCACGGCTCCTGGTGAGGTCGCGCACGACCTGCAGCACGTGCTGCGGGTCTACATGTGGTGCCTGAAGCTTGCCCCCGAAGCAGGGGCCGACCAAGATCTTGCCGGTGCGGCCGGTCTAGTGCACGACCTCGTTCGCATTCCAAAGCATCTTGCCGAACGACCACTCGGTGGTGCTCGTTCGGCAGCAGCCGCGGAGGGCCTGCTTCCCGAGGCCGGCTACACGCGCGCGGAAATCGGCGTTGTGGTGGATGCGGTGGCCACGCACAGCTGGTCGCGGGGACTGGCCCCTCGCAGCCCCGAAGGGATGGTGCTCCAAGATGCTGATCGACTCGATGCCATCGGTGCAATCGGTGCGCTCCGGAATGCCGCGGTCGCCCAGGCCATGGCTGCCGCCGAGCCCATCGTCGACGGAGTGCCCCGCGCCTTCGCACACCCCTCCGACCCGCTCGCGCTCGCCGATAGACCCTGGAACGATGGGGTCTGGGCACTCGACCACTGGCGCGTGAAGCTGCTCAAGCTGAGCAGTGGGATGCATCTTCCGTCCGCGCGGAAAGAGGCCCGTCGGCGCCATCAGTGGATGGTGGCCATGCTCGGACAGCTCCAATCGGAACTCGATGCGGCCGACAGCACCCGGAATATCGGGTAGCATGCGCCGCAAGGACGACCCCCAGGGTCCCAAGGAGAACCATCATGCGCCGTTGCTCGTTGCTTCTACCCAGACTTCTCGCGCTGAGCGCCATCGGATGTGGCGGTATCGGTGGTGAAGCCATCAAGGACGACACCGGCGCAGGCAGCGACCTCGACGGTGACGGCTACAGCGGCGCCGATGACTGCGACGACACCAATGCGGCCGTTCACGTCGATGCCCCCGAAGTCTGTGACGGGATCGACAACGACTGCGATGCGCGGGTTGACTCCAACGACGACTCGCTAACCGATGGCTTCACGCTCTACCCCGATGCCGACGGCGATACCTTCGGCGACGACTCGGCCGCGATCCTGAGCTGTGAGGCCGCGGCCGGCTACGTCGAGACACCAGGCGACTGCGACGACGCAGACAGTGCGATCAATCCCAGCGCCAACGAGTCTTGCTCCACTGCGACCGACGACAACTGCAACGGCAACCTGAACGACGACGGTGCCGAAGGCTGCCTCGTCTTTTACGCAGATGCCGACGGCGACGGGTATGCCGATGAAGGCACTGCCACCACCGCATGCCTGTGCTTCGACGACGACGCCTTCCCCACCCAGGAGGTCGGAGACTGCGCCGAGGGTGACGCCACCATCCATCCTGGCGCCGACGAGATCTGCAACGATGGCATCGACCAGGACTGCGATGGGGACTGGGACGAGTGCCGCATCGCCACGCAGGAACCCGTCGATGGTGTCGCCGTGGCCATCCAGGGACTCACCGACGATGCGTATGCGGGTGCCGTGATGAGCGCGGGCCCGGACCTCGACGGCGATGGTAGCGCCGACCTTTCCATCAGTATTGCCAGCGAAAACAAGGCCTATCTCTACACGTCGGTCCCCACCGAAGCCACCACCCTGCTCACCGCCGATGTTGTCTTCGAGGCGGAGAGCTCGTCGACCCTCGAAATGGTCCATCTCGTACAGGATGTGAGCGGTGATGGCGTCGCCGATGTCATCGGGTACGGCACATCCTCGTTCATTGGCGACCCGGAGATCGCCATCTGGCAAAGCCCCTCCGGGACCGTCGACCAGTTCGACGCCGAGACCCTGCTGAGCGACAACACCCAGAGCATTGGCGTGACCCACCTGTTTGCACTCCGGAGCAGTGGCACGACTGCCGACATCTTCACCCACGACGCCGCTGCACAGGAGCTTCGGTTCTATTCAGCCCTCGATACCGGCGCGTACCAACACACGGACTACCTCTACGGGTCGATTGCAGCGCCTGGCGCCACGAGCTCGGCCGCGCTGGACGACATCGACGGTGACGGCTTCCAAGAGCTCGCCGTCACCAGCCCGGAGAGCGGATCCGGGATGGTGGATGTGCTCCTCAGCGACGACATCGCCATCGCCTCAAGCATCGGCTCAGCGAGCTGGACCATCGCCGGGGAAGACTCCGGCGACCAGATGGGCGCATCGATCGCGAGTGCCGGCGATCTGAACGGTGACGGCTATGGCGACGTCGTGGTCGGAGCGCCGTACCATGATGACACCACATCCAACACCGGCTCCGCCTATGTCTTCTTCGGCCAGGCGAACCCTTCGGGTCCTGTCACCGGGGGAGATGCCGACGCCGAGGTCGCGGGTGAGCTGCGCAACGACTATGCCGGCACCTCGGTGACCGGCCTCGGTGACCTCGACGGCGATGGAAACCTCGATCTCGGCGTGGGTGCCCCCGGCTTCGACTACGGCGGCATGGACTTTCCCGGCGCGGCGTATGCCCTGTACGGACCGATCTCCGGCTACCAGTCCCTCAACGACGTGCTCAGTCGGCTCGGCGGCAGCAACACCAACGGTACGCTGGGCAGCACGATGGCGGGCGCTGCCGACCTGGACGGAGACGGCTACGACGACTACATCCTGGGCGAGCCCGGATTCGACACCACGGCAGACACCGCAGCCGGCGCGATCTGGGTGTTCTTCGGCAAGGGACTGTAGACGCACCGGAGCATCCGTCAGCGCCGCCCTGACTCCGACGGAGGCTTCAGAGGCTTCCCAGTCGGGAGCGGTGCACTCTCGGCATTCGCCAGGAGCCATGCGAGTGCAGCCAGTGCTCCCGTCGCCTCCCGCAGGCTGGCTGGTTCGACCTTATCGACCGTATCTGCATGTGTGTGGTGCACATCAAAGTAGTGGCGGTCGTCGGGTCGCAAGCCAATGGTGAGCGTGCCGTTGGCCTTCAAGGGCGAGATGTCGGCACCACCTCCCGGAAAGCGCACCGGCAACCCCAACGGGGCTGCTCGGGCGGCGAGCCACTCCAGCTGTTCGTCGGTGCCAGTGGCCCCCCATCCCAGTGGCCATCCTCCGCCCAGGTCCGTCTCAATGGCGGCCACATGGACCTCCTCTTCATGCGCCGCGAAGTAGGCTCGCCCCCCGCGAAGTCCATTCTCCTCGTTGGCAAACAGCACGGCCCGGATGGTGCGCCGCGCGGGTGGCATCGCTGCCAGAATCCTCATCGATTCGATGACTTCCGCGATTCCCGCGCCGTCGTCGTGCGCGCCCTGTCCCACATCCCAAGAGTCCAGGTGCCCCCCGATCAGCACCACTTCTTCAGGACGCTCACGACCGGGAATCTCCGCCACCACATTGTGGGTGTTCTGGTCGGGTTTCCAGTGCGCTTCCATCTCCATCCGGACCCGCACGGTCTGCCCTCGCGCAATCATCCGCGCCATCATGTCTGCATGCTCGGTCGCAACCGCAGCCGCTGGAATCTGGGGCTCCCCCTCTTCGAACACCGTCACACCCGTATGGGGAGACGCAAGAGAGCGGGTGGTGATCGACCGAACCAGAGCGCCCACCGCACCATGGCGAGCGGCTGCGGCCGGTCCTTTGGTGCGAGCGGCGACCGCCCCACCGTACCCTTCGTAGGCGGGAACCCGCGTCTCCATCACGCTGTGGAACAGCACAATTCGTCCCCGCACGCTGTCGTCCACCGACTCCACGTCGGGCACCACCACCACATCCGCCTCGATGCCTGGAGTCCCTGGACTGCCCCCGAGCCCCAACATGGGCAGCATCAGTGCTCTCGGGCGCACCATCTGCACCGACTCCTGGCCGCGCACCCAAGCAGGCACTTCAACGGGCTCGGTGGCCACCCTCGGGACTCCATCCTCCTCGAACCGCGCCACCCCCCACAGAACGGCCCGCTGGTAGTTCGCCGAGCCTGAGAGCCGGTGTCCCACATCGTCGCAGAGAGAAACGAGGCGCTCGTACGCCTTTCCGCTCCGTGCCGCAGTCAAGATCGCACCCACCTCGGGCACCCCTCCATCGGTCACCGCCTCTCGCGAGCCACTGCGGGTGGTGGCCAATGGGGATGATGGCGCGGCATCCGAGCGAGACGACCCATTGGTGGTGGGCACTCCGGAAGGCAACCTCACAGACTCACCCTCAGCCGGCTCCACTTGCACCCGCGTACATGCCACAAGGAGCGCAAGACCGCTCACCCACCGCCACCAACCAGTGCCCATATGGCCTCCACCTGCCTCCTCTAACTCCACAATCCGAAGCCAAGCGTTAGTCGGCCGCCATGTTGCTCCGTTCGCCCAACCGACGTCGCTGCGGGTGGCTCAGCCTGCTGGCTCTGGCTCCTGCGCTCGCCGCGGCCCAGCCCCCTCCCACGTCGCCGCGTTGGACCGGCATCGATCTGTCGACGGTCGAAGACCTCTCGCCTCCTCGTGCAGACGGATTCACATCGGGATTCACTGCGGACTTCAGAGGGGGGCTGGTGCGGGTCTATGTTCTTCCCAGTGCAAGTGCCGCTTCGTGGTGGGTGGCGCGCATGGTCACTGTGGTGGAAAAGCAGAAGCCCAAGGTCGTTGTTTTGCCGGGGACCGAGCCTGCCTCGGGTTCGCAAGCGCCGAACCCTTCCGCCCTTGAGACGGCGGCCGACGCCTCCCTGCGCCTGACCGCAGCCCACGAGCTCTACACCTCCGGCGACCGTCTCGTCATTGCCCGCTTCGACAACGTGGGCTTGATGGTGGAGGTCCGCTCGGGCGCGCAGGATCGCGCGGAGGCTCTTCTCGAGGCCTTGTCTGACGAACCGCTCAGCTGGCCTGAGGTGCCTCCGCTGGAGCGGACATCTGGAGGGTGGACGCTGCATGCCGCGGCGAACACCGAGCTACGCTTCGAGGGCGGCGCGCTCACGCCCGACACGATCGGGCTGCAGTTCATCCGGCCGCCGTCCCGAGTCGTGGTCTACGATGTCCGAGGCCGGGCCGTCCGCCAGTCGTTCGATGAAGTGGGCCTTCCCATCGAGACTCCCCAGCCTTGGGCCGAACACACCCTCACCGAGCGCGCACACGCCGCCCCGGAGAGCCCGTGACCGAGATCATCGCATCCTTGTCCACCCCCGACGTCTGGCTCGCGCTGCTGTCGCTCACGAGTCTCGAGATCGTTCTGGGAATCGACAACATCGTCTTCATCGCCATCCTCAGTGCTCGACTGCCCGAAGAAAAGCAAGAGACAGCCTACCGGCTGGGGCTGGGGGCCGCCCTCGTTTCTCGACTGGCACTACTGGGCGCCATCAATTGGGTGATGCAGCTTGAAGCCGACATCCTTCACCTGCTGGGCAACGGATTCAGCGGACGCGACCTCATCTTGCTGGGCGGCGGCCTGTTCCTGCTGGCAAAGG
>CAJWOS010000481.1 GCA_913044235.1 uncultured Pseudomonadota bacterium | reverse complement strand
CGACGCACTCCACGCGGCTGGCTGGAGCTTCCTCCGTGTACGCTTCACACGCTCAAGGATGTGCGCGCACGCTTCCCGCTCGGTGTATTTACTGTGGTCACGGGTGTGAGCGGTTCGGGGAAGTCCACACTGGTGATGGAACACTTGGTTCCCCATCTTGATGCACGTGCCCAGGTGCGCGTACCCAAGGGAGAGCCACGCCCGGAGCGCCTTGTGGTGGTGGACCAACGCCCCATTGGGCGCTCGCCCCGATCGACTCCAGCCACGTACTGCAAGATCTGGGACCCCATTCGGACTCTCTTCGCACAGACCCGAACCGCCCGGGAAAACGGATGGACCAAGGGGCGCTTTTCCTGGAACACGGTCGGTGGACGGTGCGATGCTTGCGAAGGGCGGGGGTCGGTGCTGGTCGAAATGCACTTTCTGTCCGATGTCTGGATTCGCTGTGAGCAGTGTGGTGGACGGCGCTTTTCCCGGCAGACACTCGATGCCCGTTGGAAGGGCCTCTCGATTGCAGATGTGCTGGACTTGTCGGTGGAAGAGGCTCTACCCGTGTTCCAGAACCAGCGTTCACTGGCGCGCCGACTGCAGGCCATGTTCGACGTGGGGCTCGGGTACTTGCGGCTGGGACAGGCTGCGAACACGCTTTCGGGGGGAGAGGCCCAGCGGCTCAAGCTGGCGGCGGAGCTGGTCTCCCGCAAGGGGGCAACAGTGTTTGTGCTCGATGAGCCCACGACTGGGCTGCACCTCGCCGACATCGAGAAGCTCCTCTCGGTACTCCAGCGGCTGGTCGACCAGGGACACACAGTGATCACCATTGAACACCATCTCGATGTGATTCGGAGTGCCGACCATGTGATCGACATGGGGCCGGAAGGAGGCGATCGAGGAGGGCACATTGTGGTGGAGGGGTCGCTCGAAGTGGTGGCCGCGTGCGAGGAGAGCGTCACAGGCCGCGTTCTTCGGGGAGTCACCGATGGTGCTGCGGCGACAGCGCGCTAAGCTGGAAGCGCGCGCGGGTTGGCCGAGCGCGAAGCAGCGCTCGAGCGACCGCGGGAGGAGACCGATGGCCAGTGGATTCCTGCGCTTGGCGACCATCGGAACCACCCAGGTCCGCGTGCACTGGGTTGCGCCAGTGGTCTGGGCGCTTGGCGGATTTTCGTCGAGCACGGGCGACCTGGGCCTGAAGGGCATCCTGGCGGCGGTGGTGGTCTATGGGGTTCATGCCATGGGGCACTGGCTCATGGCCAACTTCTACCGCTTGCCGGTGAGCCGTCTGGACATCGACGGCTTCGGGGCTTCCGTGGCCTGGACGGGGCGCGCAACGCGAGGGGTGCATGCGGCGGTGGCGTTCGGTGGAGTGATCGCACACCTCGCATTTGCCGTCGTTCTCTTGGTATTTGCCGGCAAGGGTTCGTTGCTGGTTCAGCAGATGATTTGGGTGAACTTCGTTGTGGGTTGCATCAACGTACTTCCGTTCGGGCGGCTGGATGGTGCGGACGGATGGCGTCACCTCGCGGTGGTTCTGAGACAGCCCATGCCGACCGCTCGACCGGACCGGGAACACCCCACAAGGCGTGCGCGTCGGCTGATTGCAGAGGCCGACCGGGAAATCGGTCACTCAGCCGTGCATCGACCGTCGACGCCTTCGGGGCCCGATGGCGGCCCTGAGCCCGACTGGAATGGCGATGCTCCAGAAGTCCGAGAGATCGCCAGTCAGTTTGAGTCGCTCATGACCGAAGTGCGGGCGGATGTGCAGCAGCGACGTCGGCACTCTTCGGACGACGAGCCTGTGTGAGGACGCCGGCCCTGTTGGAGCCGAGCCGAGGCGGGGAGCCTCCGGTCCGCCCAGAGCCACTGTCCTTGTACGATCAGTGATGTGCTCCGGTCTTTCTAAAAGGCCCATCCATCGGGTAGAATCGCGCACAGCGAGTCGTCGGATGGATGAGTGGAGTCAGCAGGAGCAACCGGTGGGAACCCGTGTGGTGCCGGCGCTGTTGGGTGAGGCCGCCGAGGCGTTTGTCGAGTCCCTTGCCGCTGCGCGTGCCGGAACTTTACTCCGGCTTCAGACCTCTCTCGTGGTGTTCGCCGTCGGGGCCATGGGCTTGGCGCGGCTGTCGGAGTCGATACCGTTGCTGACTTCACAGCGGTACCTGATGGCCTGTGTGGGGCCCGTGGTCGTCACTGCGCTGGGCTGGGCCCTGCTGCGCTTGAAAATTCGAGCGCGACGGCTCATCGTGAGCGTTCTCGTACTCGATGCGGTCTTCGGCTATCCGTCGGTCTTCTTGGCTGATGGCCTCGGCTCGCCCGCGGCGGCGGGTATCCTCACCTGTCTCCCACTCACGTTGGTATTTGCCGGGCGGCGGTACCTCCTCTCCATGGCCATGTTGCACTGGGTGCTGTATTCGCTGCTGCTCGTGTTTGACTCCTCTTCCATCCTGCGCGGGATGCTTCCTGCGAGCTGGCTTCCTGTACCGGTCGCAGCAGACCTCAGCCCCATTGTGGCCACATGGGCGGCCTTCAGTGTGCTGTGTTTTGCGACGGCGTTCACGTTGCGGGTCCCGTCGCTCGATGCGCTCCAGAAGAGTGAATGGCTCTCGGATGAAGTGCGACGCAACACACAGGCTCTGGAGCGCACGTCGAACAAGCTGGCTCGTGCAAATGCTGACTATGCCAGACTCAACGCCCAGCTCAGTGCCACCAATGCGGAGCTCGTGGATGTCAACGCGCATCTCGCAACGGTGGTTGAGGAGTTTGAGGTGGTCAACGCCCAGCTGCGGGAACGCAACGAAGACTTGGGCCTCGCGAATGCGGAGCTGGAGCAGGCCAACACGGCGCTGCAGCGGTCCAACGAGCGTCTCGACCAGTTCAACACCGCGGTCTCTCACGACCTGCGAGCGCCGCTGCAAGCGATCATGGCGAGGGCGGAGCTTGCTGCCGTTGCAGCCCATTCCGATCCATCCAGGGTGGCCCGGATGACCGATCAGATCTGCGACAGTGCAACGCGGATGGCTCGACAGCTCGATGAGATGTACAAGTTGAGTCGACTCGAAGACCGCCTGGAGGCTGTGGAGTCGGTTCCCTTGGGTGCGTTGCTGGGCGAGGTGGTGCAAGACCTCGAGATGAAGATTCGCACCCGTAGGGTGAACCTCGAGGTGGTGCATCCGCTGCCACACTTCGTGGGCAGTCGGGGCCTCCTGGCGGAGCTTTTTCTCAACCTGGTCGACAACGCGATCAAGTACGGAGCATCGGAGCGGCCCAGGGTTCGGGTGACGGCGGTTCCCGCCGAGGCGGGATGGGCGGCGGTGGCGGTCGAGGACAATGGGCCGGGCATTCCAGAAGATCAGAGGACCCGGGTGTTCCAGTTGTTTCAGCGTCTCACCCGAGATCAGGAGGTCGATGGCGTGGGAGCGGGCCTTGCCATCGTGCGGCGGATCGTGCGTGTGCACGGTGGGCGGGTTGCGGCGGAGCCAGGAGAGACACTTGGTGGGGCCCGATTCGTGGTGCGGATGCCCGTGCGAGATCAGCGGTCGAGTGGCGTCTCGGCGGAGTCACGGGCGACCGGATTGTCGAGCTCCTCAAGCACAGCGGGACCGGTGGCCGAGGCGTAGAGCCGAACATCGCGCTGCGGGAATGGAATTTCGATGCTCGCACGGTTGAGTGCGACATAAATGGCTGTGTTGATGGCATCGAGCATGGGCAGCTTGTCTTCGGGTTCGAGGATCCAAATCAACACATCGAGGTCGAGCGACGAGGCTCCGAACTGCCGCAAAACCACTGCGGGGGGCTTGCCGGGCGCCTGGTACAGCACTCCCGGGATGTTGGTGAGCCCTTCTTGCAGGACTTGCTTCACATGATCGAGGTCGACTCCATAGGCCACGCCGATGGGCACGCGGACGCGGCAGGGGCGATTGGGCCCACCGGTCTCGTTGATGACCCGTGTGTTGACCATGATGTTGTTTGGAACGATGATTTCGATGTCATCTTTGGTGAGCAGGCGCGTGGACCGAATGCCAATGTCCACCACGGTTCCGCGGTCACCGTTGTCGAGCACGAGCACATCGCCAATCTGGTACGGCGCGTCGGCGATGATCAGCACGCCCGCAAAGAGGTTCGACAAGGACTCCTGCGCAGCAAAACCGACCGCGACGGTGGCGAGACCGAAGCTCGTGGCGATGTCGCTGACATCGATTCCCCAGGCGGTCAGCACGAGGTAGCCGGCCACGGCGAACACACCGAGCTTCAGCACGAAGTCGAAGATGGGGATGGAGCGCGGATGGATCTGCAGGGTGGATGGGTCGTTCGAGCGTGCCACCAGCTCGAGGAAGAGGTGGCCGCCGCGTAGAGCCACCCGTGCCCAGATGCCCACCAAGAGGGTCTGGAGGCTGCTTTCGATGAATCCAAGCAGCCAGTAGGGCGGGTTGGCCACGGTGACGGCCCAGATCCCGCTGAGCAGGATGGCGGAGATGGCCACGGGATGACGAATCAGTCCAAGGAGCTCATCGTCGAGGCGGCTTGAGCTTCGCCGTACCAGAGACAGGAGCAGGCGGCGGGTCAACAACTCGAATCCCACCGCGAGCACCATTCCGAACAGGAGGATGACGAGTGCATGTTCATGGGGGGTGAGCTGGAGTAGAAACTCGCGCATGGACGTCTCGAGTGGTTTGGGCCGTTCTCGACCGGAAGCAGGCGAAGCCAAGACCTCGATGCGGGCCCGGATCCCAGCGCGGGTGCGCAGAGCGGAGAGAGCACGCAGGAGGCCGCTCGTGGGCGCGGGACCGCAGTCTCGCGAGGCAGGCCCATGGACCGCGAAATTGCAGCCCGCTTGCGACGAAAACGCTACCGCAGCGGTATCGCGCGTGACGCCTTCGCGTCACGCCGCCCCACAGTGCTGAATCAACAAGTTTTTCAAACGTGGAACACTCCGTGGAACGGGGGTTTGTGGACAAATTGCACATGCGATGATGGAGTCATTTGACATTTGTCTGACATTCGGATCTGTACTGTCGAAGACCCAACGAGAGGATGTTTCATGTCTCGGAATGTCATCAGTCCACTGTCTCTGGGCTCGGCTCTCCTTGCTTCCGCGCTCGTCTCTACCGGCGTGGGCTGGACGTCCTCCAGTACGGCTCGGGATTCCTGGAGCCCTCCGGAGGCAATGATCTCCGATGGCTTGTGCTCCCGTGCGTGTGAGGTGCAGGCATGCCTGCAGTTCGCGGAAGACCCTGCGGATGCGAGCCGGGAATGTGCGATGCATGTGGCCTTGGTTGCGACCGACCTGCGGCGGGCTGGTCCCGATCAGGCTTGCGTCGAGCAGTGTGCTAGCCACGGCTCGCCCGTGTCTCTCTCGCTGATCTCGCCAGAAGGTTCCACTCCCGTTGGGCTCCGCTGAGCCCTTCAGGATTCTGGGCGTCGGTTGCTCGAGGGAAGAACCATCGCGAGTGGTTGGTTAGTGGATGCTGGACCGGAGGTTTCGTGTGGTCTGGCTGACGGGATGGATGGTTTTGAGCGGGGCTGCCGCAGCGCAGACGGCTCCGCCTGTGGTGTACGGCGAGCCGGAAGCAGGATTTCCGACGGCGGTATCCCTGGGGGCCGACCTCTTTGGCGAGCGGTTGTCGTTGTGCACGGGAAACCTCATCACCACGCGCCTGATCCTCACGGCCGCTCACTGTACCGACTTCATTCCCACTGAGCTCCTGGTGCTGGCCGGAAGAGCCTATGTGGGTCCAGACATCTGGAGCGCTGAGCATGAGCTGGTGCTGGTGGAGCG
>CAJWOS010000480.1 GCA_913044235.1 uncultured Pseudomonadota bacterium | reverse complement strand
TGGCGGGCCATGCCGCTCGTGGGGTGCGGAATCCTTCTCGGACTGAGCCCATGGGGTGCGCAGTACCTCAGCACAGGGCAGCACCCGTTCGTGACCATCTACGAGGAGGGGGAGAGCGTTCCGCTGCTCAATCGGATTCCGCACAAAGCACGCACACTCTTTGCGCCCCGGCAGCTGGCCGCGCTCTTCGGTCTGGGCGACGCGGCGGCGGGCCGGGTCGTAGGGTGGGGATGGGCCGCATCGCTCGCGGTCAGCCTGGCGGTGGTGGCGCGCTTGGGCGAGAGGCCTGGACGGATACTGCTGGCCGGACTGTGCACGTGGGTGGGGATTTACCTATTGGTGCGCTTTCAGGTGGCCGAGCCTCCGGCACCCATGCTCGCCGTGCCCGGGTCGTGTCGGTATGCCGCGCCGCTGTATCCGCTGGCCTTTGGAATCATCGCGATGGGCTGTGGTCAGCTCTGGCAGCGCCGATGGCGGGGGAGTGCACTGTTGCTCGTGGCGGTTCCCCTCGTGGCTGGGACGGGAGCACGGTTGGAGACCTTGCGAGCGCCGTTTCCTGCCGCCTCGGTCTGGAGCATGCATGCGGTCGACTGGCCATACTTCCGGAACCAGTTTTCCTATGTGATTCCTCCCGAAGACCACCGCGAGCCCGACACCAGCGATCCATTTTTGCTGCGGGCCCATGCCTACGGGGCGGCACGGGAAACTGCCAGCGGACTCCTGCGAGACACCCAGCTGGGCGACTTGCGTACGCTCCCGATGCGTCCCGAAGGCCTCCCTTCGCGTGGCTGGTGGCAGGGCGTTGGAGATGCGCTAGGCAGCTACCATCAGAACCGGTTGGATGGCACCTTGGCGATACTGCGCACCAGTCGACGGCTGCTCGAACACACCCCAGGAGCAGACGTCGAGGCGATGCAGCGAGCCATGCGTGGTGTGGCGGCCTGGCAGATGCATGCCGGCGACCTCTGGATTCGGTCCATCGACCGGCACGACACGGGTACCTACAGCGCGGTACATGCGGCGCTGGACGGCGAGGTACCTGAAGTGATGGATGCCGGTTGGTGGGCGGTCGGCTTTACCTGGGCACACCATACCGCCGGATGGCACCAGCCCGTCGCGTTGCATCTACCGGTTGACCCGGCCGGTCTGCCGCTGTCGTTCGTGGAGGGCTATGCCCACGCACTGGCCGAAGAGTGGGGTCCGCTCGAGTCCCTGGAGCGCCCTGTGGGCCTCCCAAACACCGCAGACACCGAAGCGGCCTTCGCGCGCGGCTGGGAGGATGGACTCGTGGATCGTTGGCTGGGGGAGCTGCGTGTGCCGCAGCTGCGGGGTGACCCTTGAGCCCGCCTCGTCCGGTGGTATGGGATGCAAGTCTGGTCGCTGCCGGGGCTTTGCTCGTGGAGGTGTTGGCAGGCGCCATTGACTGGTACTGGACCGGGTCGGTGGGGATGGGGGCTCCGCTAATCGGAATGGTGTTCGGCATTGTGGGGGGATTGAGTGCCCATGCGCGACGGAAGCCGGAGTGGCTCACACGTGACTCGCTTCGTCGGATTGCTGTATCCGTGGCGCTTGTGCACTTCGTCACGGGAGGACTTCTATGGGCGGCCACCTCGGCGCTCTCCGGTGCGTCGCTGGCGCTTGGATTCTTCGCGATTGGTCTCTTGGTGGGGGTCTCGGCTCTGATTGTGACCATGTGTGTGGGGGATGCTGTTGCGATGGTGTTCACACCATTTCGCGACACGTCGCCTCCGGATGCTGACCAGCGACCGGCGGGCCCTTGGAGACGTCGATGAGCCATGGTCGAGCACTGGGAGATGCGATGCGACAGAGTCTTCTTGTGGTCGGCTTGATCATGGGATGCAATGGTGACACCAAAGACACGGGTGCAGGGGTGGCGATGGAGCTCCTGACTCGCTTGGAGTCCGCGGGGCCGTACTCGGTGGGGTACCGGGTCACCGAGATTGGCTACACGAGCAGTGAGGGCGCACGCATGCTGCGCTTGGCGGTTTGGTACCCCTCCAACGACCGGGACGGCACCCATCCCCGATACAACGGTCTGATCGAGTCCCAGGTGGCGTTGCTGAATGCCGAACTTGCTGGCGGAGAAGGGTTTCCCGTTCATGTGTTCAGCCACGGTCACCAAGCCTATGCGGAGGCGAGCGGCTTCTTCATGGAACACCTTGCCAGCCATGGCTTCGTGGTGGTCGCACCAGATCACACCGGCAACACCACCTTCGATGGAGCGGAGCGTGCGACCGAGATCTACGCTCTGCGCAGCGAGGATCTGGGAGCCTGCTTGGATGCATTGGACGGCGCAGACAGCGATCTCTCGTTTCTTGCTGGACGACTCGAGACCACCGCAGGGGTCACTGCCTCAGGCCACAGCTTTGGCGGCTACACGCTGCACAACTTGGCGGGTGCATCCTTCGATCGCGACCTCATCGCACGGTGTCTCGATGGGTCGGACACCTCGTCATTCTGCTCCACAATGGATGAGGCCAGGGCGAACACATTTGAGGCGGGACTGGCGGATTCTCGGTTCGAGGCTTTCGTGAGCATGGCTCCCGGCGACTTTCGCCTCTACGGCACAGCAGGTCTCGCCATGGTGGACCGACCGATTCTGCACATGACCGGTGCGCTCGATCCGCAGACCGGTGGGGACGCCGAAGACATTTGGAGCGCGCTGGCTGGTGGGATGCATCGACGGGTGGACATTGATGGCGGTGGACACCAGACCTTCACCGACTTCAGCGGCGTGCTCGAGACCTTCGATGGCCTGATTGATGCAGACGTGGGTGCGCGCATCGTGAATGTGTATGGGCTGGGGTGGGTGTTGCACCAACGTGGAGATCTGGATGCATCGGCACTGTTCGACGGGTCACTCCAGGTCGATGATGCGGTGACGCTCGCGCAATAGGCCGCCCTCAGCGAGCGGTGCTGCGGGCAGCACTATCGACGACTCCCGGTTCGACGACCGAGACGACGACCGAGACGACGACCGAGACGACGGCCAGGCGGTGGAGCCAGGATCTCGGAGAGGAGCAGTGCATCCACCAGGGCGTGAGCATCGGCGTGCTTGGACGGGCGGGGCTCGGAAGCCACGGTGGCCGGCCGGGCCTCGCCGCGTCCCACGATGGCCCACTGGACGGTCTGAGCGATGGTTCGGAGGGGGGCTCGGTCCTTTGAGCCTGCCAGGATGGCTGCGGCCAGGAGGGTTCTGCCATCGGCGCGGGGGGAGGCGCCTTCCGCCAGCTGCGCAGCAATGGTGCGAACGCGTGCCCAGTGTCCGGGCGGGAGGTCGAAGCCCGGGATGGCCATCACATCGTGGCCGGCAAGTCCCCTGTACTGGGTGTGCAGCCAGTTCCGAATGCTGGTGGTGCCGCGCGCGAGTGCGCCGTCCAGGCTCATCCCCACCCCACGCCCGTCGGACAGGGGCAGCAGGAGAGAGGGCGTGTTTGGGTCTTCGGCGTCGGAGACCTCTGGGAATCCATGCAGTCGATTCCAGGAGCGTGCAGCAGCACGACCTTCCTGAATGAACCCCAGCTCTTCGAGCAGGAAGGCAGACAGGTGCAGTCGGAGGTGCGCGGGCGGGTGGGGGGCATAGCGTCCACCCTGTGCGTGCGCTTGCAGGACTTCTACCGGATTGTCTGGCCGTGCGAAGACCGCCTCGAAGCCGAGCAGCGCGGCTGGTCCGAGCATCAACACGGTGAATGCGTCGGCGAAGATCTCCTCGCGCCAGGCGCTCCACGCCTGCAGGGGCGAGCCCACGATGCGCCCCCGCTCGGCTCGAAGCAAGCTGGGGTGGTCGGTCCAGCCCGCAGCCCGACCCATTTCGTCGAGCAGCCCAGGCACGCCCCGCGGGACCACGTGTGCCACCTCGTGCGCGATGGAAGGCCAGCGGTAGAGGTCTTCGTCGAAGTCATCGGGCACGAAGATCAGCGGGACGCCCATGCCCAGAAGACCAATCCATGCAGCCTCTCCACCCACGAGACCGGCCGGAAGGCAGATGGGGCGGTGGCGTGCGAGGTCGACCTCGTGTAGGTCAGCGAATTGCTGGAGGGGCGCCATGGTGGCTTCCGCGATGGCTTCCGCATCAGACATCACGGCGTCGATGTGTGGCGGGAGCGCAAGTGCCACGGAGAGTACGCGGAGCTGGGTGTCGAGTAGGGCGAGGCGAGATCGGAAGGGGTCGAGCGGGAGGGCGGCGGCGAGGATCCCGGCATCGCGTGCCCGCATGATCTCTTGTCCGAGCTGATCAAGCTCCGGGGCAATGGTGGTCGTGAGTACCGCCGACACCACGGCTTCGCGCGGGCCGCGGTCTGCGGCACGTTCCGTAAGGATGCGCTGTCGGTCCTGGAGCGTCTTGCGCTGGGCTTCGAGCGCATCCAGCGCGCGTGTGGGCTGTCGCAGCAACAGTGCAGCACTGGACTGGGCCAGTGCGATGGGCAGGCGGGACTCCGGACGAGCCACCACGGTGGGAGACGCTGCTCCTCCTTTCGCGTCTGGGCTCGTGTTTGCCTCTCTCATCTTCGCCATGCCCCGGATGCGTGACAGCACCCAGAACGCCACGAAGGCGAGTGAGAAGAGATTTTCGATGGAGAACAGATCACTCACCGGGGGACTCCTCCGGCGGTGGAGGCTTTGTACGCCCCGACGACTCCGGGGGTGGGCGGGCCGGTGGGCGTGCGGTGGGGTGCGGGTTCCGTGCGCGGGGTGGCCCGAACACCTCACTCAACAACACACGCCGCAGAAGCGGGCGCCCCTGTAATTGCAGCAGCAGACGGCGAGAACCAGACACGGCTCAGCGGCCCGGTTCGTCGGAGGCCACCGTGCCCAGCTGGTTTCGCATCTGCGTGTCGGCGACCACGTTCTTCAGATTGTAGTAGTCTGTCACACCAATGTTTCCGCTTCGCAGAGCCTCGGCCATCGCCAGCGGCACTTGTGCTTCTGCCTCTTGCACCTTGGCCAGGGCCTCTTGGTATCGGGCTCGGTTTTCCTGCTCTTGTGCGACGGCCATCGCTCGGCGACTCTCGGCCTTGGCCTGGGCGATGTTTTTGTCGGCCTCTGCCTGCTCAATCTGCAGCTTTGCGCCGATGTTGGCGCCCACGTCGACATCGGCGATGTCGATCGACAAGATCTCGAAGGCCGTTCCGGCGTCGAGTCCCTTCGACATGACCACTTGAGAGATTCGGTCAGGATTCTCCAGCACTGAGCGGTGGTTGGCCGCAGAGCCAATGGTCGTGACGATGCCTTCGCCAACGCGCGCGAGGATGGTTTCCTCTCCGGCACCACCCACGAGGCGGTCGATGTTCGCGCGAAGCGTGATGCGGCTGATGGCCATCAACTGGATGCCGTCTCCGGCCATCGCGGCCACCTTGGGCGTCTGGATGACTTTCGGGTTGACCGACATCTTCACCGCCTCGAGCACGTCTCGACCGGCGAGGTCGATGGCGGCCGCACGGTCGAAGTCCAGCTGGATGCCGGCCTTGCCCGCACTGATCAGCGCATTCACTACGTGCAGCACGTTGCCCCCTGCCAGGAAGTGCGATTCAAGGTGGTCAATCGGCGCCTCGACTCCGGCTTTCACGGCGCTGATGCGTGCGTTCACGATGATGGTGGGGGGGACTCGTCGCAGGCGCATGGCGATGAGCTGTCCGATTCCGACTCCCGCCCCCGAAGCGGCGGCCGCAATCCAGAGGGGAATGGGCACCAGATAGAGCACAAACGCAAAGGTGAAAAATACGGCGATGGCACCGAGGGTGGCTTTGGTCGTCTCAGCAACAGCCTCCTTTTCAA
>CAJWOS010000479.1 GCA_913044235.1 uncultured Pseudomonadota bacterium | reverse complement strand
CGGGTTGGAAGGTGAAGCGTGCAGCGTCGTCGGGGCTGGACACCGTGATGATGCCGGTCTCGGTCACGCCAAGCCAGCCAGCGTCGCGTCCGGACTCGAGGAGATGAAGGGAGAAGCACCCGAGCGCCTGGGCGGTCACGTCGGTGACAGCCGGACCCAGTTCAGGGCCGGTAGACGCCGACTTCGAGCCTGGATCGGTGCTGCAGGCGGCGGTGACGAGCAGAGGAAAGACACGTTTCATGGGGCAAGCGTACCGTCTCCACGCTGAGGGTCGGGTCCCGAAATTGTGTGGGTCGACTTCGCCCCGCCAGCGGAGCAACTTCGCCTCGCCTGTGGTGGAAGCGATAGGGAGCCCGAGGTCCGCCCGTCTGGAGCCCTTGTGTACTCGTTTCCGCCGCCCCGCTCGAGCCGTGCACGCCGCTGGAGCGACGGGTGAGCAGTCCTGCAGAAGATCGCTCGCATGGGCCGTTCCTGGTGGCTGGAGCCACCGCACTGTTGTTGGCTCTTTACTTTCTGCTCGACGGTAGACCGCCCCGCGACCCGGGGCTGTATTGGGCTGACGTCCCTCGGATGAGCCGAGCCCTGGGCGGACACCGCTGGGACATGATGTCTCCGATCCTTGCACGACCGGGCGGCTGGCTGGTCGTGGTCCTGGCAGGAATCTCCCGTGTGGCCCGTGGGGTGTGGGTCTTCGAGGCGGTCTCGCTGATCTCGGTCACGGCGCTGGTCGCATCGGCGGGTCGACTGGGGGCGTGGATTGCGCGGAGCAGTGGTCCCGATGGCGCCCGATGGGGGGGCTGGGTCGGTGCGCTCATGGTGGCCGGAATGCCGCTGGTGGTGGTGCAGGGGCGCTTGCCATGGATCCATCTCCCCGAGGCGGCGCTGCTGGGATTGTTGCTGGTGATCCTGGTCGAAGACCCCCGACTCGAGCGCCGGGGCGCCGGGCTTGCTGCGGTGCTGCTGGGGGCGGCCCTGGCGAGTGTGCGCCACTCGGGGCTGGTGTGGTTGATCACCACCCTTCCGCTGCTGCGTGGACGGGCTTGGTTTCTGGTGCTGCCCTGGGCGGTGGGAGCCGTGCCATCGGTGCTGGAGCTCTGGCCGTACCTGATGTCGAAAGCGGGGGCGCGGGCAAACTATGCTTCCCTGCTTCCCGGTCTCCCGCGGCAGATCTTGTGGCTCGTGGGAGCGCCTGGACTGGCGGTGTTGGTGCTGGGACTGGTGGGGCGGTGGCGGCACCATCGGTGGGACCGCACCGCGACGGCTGTGATGGGGATGCTCGGTACAGTGGCTGCGATGTGGCTGACCTTCCGCGCAGGGCTCGACAACTTCACGCCGATGGCGCTTGCCCTGGTCATCCTTGCCGCAGGCGGTGTCGGTCGAGCAGCCACGGGAATTGCCGGCTTGGGAATGATCTGGGTCTGGGGCTCCACCTTTGTGCCGGGCTTCGAGACCGACAGCCGGAGCTTGTATCGGGTCTCACCGGCGCACGAGGTGGGACTGATTCGAGAGCTCGTCGATCGAAGCTGTGTGCATCAACCCTGTCGCGTGGGCGTGGTGAGCGGACTGTTCCAGCCGCATGGCGAAGAGCCGGGTCACCTGGAGCTCTGGACCTTGGGCATGGATGGGATCTTCATCATCGACCTGCGAAACGGGGCCCGGGTGCTGGCGGAGGTTCCCGTGGCCGCCGTGGCGCAGTGGGACTGTGGCGAGTCGGAGCGGGCGTGGCTGGAGCGCTTCCCGCGCAGTGACGAGTGGCGGGACTATGGCCGGAGAGCGCTGGGTCTTCGGCCCGCCTGGGTGTACCGGCCCGACAACCAGTGTGCGTTTGTGTGGTGGACGAAGGATGGGGCCCTCATGGGGGCGGAGCCGTCGGTGGGTCGTCGGCCCCAGCGGCGATGACTACCGCGCTCAGGGGCGGTGGGTGCCCATCGGGGGGGCACACGCGGGCGTGGCTGCTCCGAGATCCCAGATGTAGAGGTGGTCGTTGTGGATGGGCGTGCCGAGCCCCGCCGTGAGCGCGCCGAAGGCCGGCTGTACGTGGGGGGCGAGATCTTCGGGAAGCAGCACGAGACGGTAGCCTGCGGCCCGCAGTTGTGCCTTCACCTGCTCTGGACCGCTTTCTCGGAAGGCCTGGCTCACGATGCGATGCACGGGATGGTGGCGGTCCTGGATGGCTCGCGGCAGGCCTGTGGTGGGGCGCTGGTGGTAGACCGCGCGGAGGAGGGCACCCTGTCCAAACCAACCGTCGGTGGGGCCGGGCACGGGGAGCTCCAGGACTGCGCCATCGGTGCCCGCGAGCGTGGAGAGGGTCTGGCGTCCATGGACGGGGCTTCGCGTGCGCTCCGACCAGGGGCCGCTGGCCTGAATCCCTTCCGCCACATGCAGAGCGAGCACTGCGAGAGCGAGCCAGCGCGCGTGTCGACGCTTCTGCAAGGCCAGTGCACCGAGAACCACAAGTCCCAGCTCTGCCACGACGGCATAGCGAAAGTACAGGCCGCCCTGCTTCGTGGGCCAGCCGACTGCTTCGAGAAGCGCCACGGGGAGGGGCATGGCGGTGGTACCCACACCCCGCAGCTGGCCGCCGGCATAGAGCACCGGCCCCAGCGCGGCGAGGATGCCGCCGCAAAGCAGCCCGACACCCAGTGACCATCCGGATGCGCGACGAGCGCGCCACAGCGCCGGCAGAGCCAGCAGCAGGAGCGCCACCCCCAGCGCGGTCACGTGGAGTGTCTCCACGTCGCTTCCGGGGGCTGGAGCGGTGTGCCAGAGGAGAGTCTCGGGCTGGGCCACAGGAGCTGGGTGGGGCAGCTCCATGGGCACCACGGCCTGGGCTCGGGCGGGTCGGAACAGGCTGGCTCGGCCGCCCGCGGCGTCTCCGCCGTAGTAGGGCCACGCGGGTAGCAGAGACACGGCCAGCACGGCGAGGATGCCCACAGCTCGGAGACGGTGCGCAGCGGACCACAGGCTTGGCAGCAGGGAAAAGCCTGCCAGAAAGGGCAGGGCGAGGGCGTAGTACGGACTCGTAAATGGGCTGACCAGGCCCACGGCGAAGACCGCCGCGAGTGCGGGGGCAGAGCCGTTCCGCGCCGCCTCGATCGCGAGGAGTGCGGCGGGGAGGAGCCAGGCTTGGGTGTTGCTGATCTCGCCAGTGGCGAATGTGCCCAGCAGGGTGGGACTGAGGCCGTAGGCGGCTCCGAGCAGTGCTGCGACAACGGGGTCTGCGCCCGTGGAGCGCCGCACGAGCAGGGCCGCCGCGAGAGCACTGGCGGGCAGGCTCAGCAGCTGAACAGCGTTGGCCGCGCCGAGCGCTCCCAGGAACGGACGCAGCAGGATGGCCACCAGACCGGGGACCCACCCGATGGCGCGCATCGTCTGCTCAGTGGGGAAGCCCGCCATGCAGTCGGCCAGTGGAAGCGTCTCGCCAGCGCCGCGTGCCAGTCGATCGAACACCCAGACGTGGCTGTCGGCGAACGCGGTGTGGACATGCCAGGTGTCGAGGTGTGCGGGAACCGGCCACCACAGTGCGCTGCACACGACCAGCGGGACTCCGATGGCAAGCAGCAGCGACCATCGGTTGGATGGGTGAGAGGGCATGGTGGTTCCGGGAGAGCCCGACCGTATCGCGTGGGCCATGGACCGGGAAAGGCGTCCGATTGGCAGCCGCCGTGCGTGGCGTGCATGTTCGGTGGTCGGCGGGGGACGCTGTGGACGTGCCAGCAACCGGCCTCAGCCAAGCCAGATCTTTTGAAGACAAGGGTTCAGGTCGAGGCACGGGTTCCGATTCATTGGGTGCTGAGCGCGACGCCGGACGGAGCCATGCAGGGGTCTCCGTCCGGCAGTCGCCGGGGCTTTCATCCAGCACGAAGCGGGTTCCGAAGCGGTGCTTCGGTGCGCGCGGCAGGTCCCCATCGGGAGGGACGGGTGGATGCCTCGAAGGATGCTCTCACGATGGCTCCGCGGGTGTGAGCGGAGCCTCCATCCCTCGCTGTACCTCGGCGCGCATGGGCGGCTGGCAGCCCGCGCGCTCCACATTGAGCACGGCGGTATGTGCGGCTTGTTGTCCAAGCTGCCGGAGGGTCTCGGCGTTGACAAACGCGAAGCGCTGGTCTCGAAGCAGGTCACGCTCGAGCAGAGCGGTCAGCAGGCCGGCTTGGAAGCAGTCTCCCGCGCCCACGGTGTCCACCACTCGGGTGGGGGTGATGGCCGAGACCCAGGCACTGCCTCTGCGATTGAGAAGGTATGCGCCGCGCGCACCTTGCGTGATGACCACCAGTCCCGTGTGCGCAGGCAGCTGGTCCATGACCCTGGCGGCTTCTTGGTCGAGTGGCCCCGAGCGCCCCATGCCGGCCAGATCCTCGTCGCTCATCTTGGCCATGTTGCACAGCGGCCAGGTGCGTTCCACCGTGGCGATGTACGCGGCGAGGTCGCGAGAGGCCTTTGGGCGGAAGTTCACGTCGATAGACACCGTCACGCCCTGGGTGCGAAGCCACTGCATCCAGGGGTGGACCAGGTGGACCGCTTCCGGAGTGAGGGTGAGTGCACCCGTGTGCACGAGGCGAGTACCTGCGGGGGTGGCGTGCTGGAGTGCCTCTGGTGTGGTGTCGAGATCGGCGATGCCGTCACGGTAGAGGGCGTAGTCCGGCTGTCCGTTGGCATCGATCCACACCAGCGCCACCGAGGTGGGGCGAGCGGAGCGTCCACCGCCGAGCGTGCCCCCAGCCTCGGTGAGCCTTCGGGCAAAGCGATCTCCGATGGGGTCGTCGGACAGGGGGCTGAGCAGCCGGACCGGCACATCTTGTCGTGCGAGTGCCAACGCCACATTGAAGGGCGAGCCGCCGGTGTGCGGGGTGTGAGCGCCACTGGGGCCTGCGATCAGGTCGAGAATGACCTCGCCAAAGACCACCACCGCAGGGATGTCGAGCATGGTGGCTCCGCTGAAAGACCGGGTGGGCGAGGGAGTGGCGTGTCGGGGGAGGGTACCGCAGAAACGCGATGCCATTTTCCTCTTGGTCGGGTGAGAGCGGGCATGGTGCGGCTGCTCGCACGCCCCCGAGACCGTCACCTCGCGACGGGTCGAGACCACCATGGTGGATGAAGAGGCGATATGGTTCGCGCAAAAAGTCCTTGAGGACGACGTTTTGGTTGTAGGGTGTTCTGCCGCGATGTCACACTGGCGCCACAAATCCCCGTGTGCGCGTCGCCTCCCGTATACTCGCGGCCCTTGCCCGGCTCGGGACAGATGCCAGGGCCGAGCTCGAATCCAGCGGAGACAACCCATGCCCCACATCGTGCGCTGCGGACTGATTCAGTGCAGCAACCCCATCAATGACGAGTCCGTTCCGGTTGCCGACATCCAGCAGGCGATGCTCGACAAGCACCTGCCGATGATTGACGAGGCTGGTCAGAAAGGGGTGCAGATTCTCTGCCTGCAGGAAATCTTCAACGGCCCATACTTCTGCCCGAGCCAAGACAAGCGGTGGTACTCGGCGGCAGAGGCTGTACCGGGCCCCACCACCGACCTGATGGCCCAGTATGCCAAGAAGCACAACATGGTAAAACATTTTGAGATTGAAGAAGAAGGAATAGTTCTACACCCAGGAAAGACTTATCTAGGTTCCACATTAGAATATACCGAAACTAGACTGTATGTTCCATTTCTCGAAGGTAAATCGAGTGTTGGGCGATTGGGGATCGATATCCACGCAACTGCTGGAAAGGGAGATGTTGGGTTTTGCAACCACTGGACATTAGAAATATCGGTATCTCAACCAGTTCGGGTTTACGCAGGAATGCCGATCGGGCAATTAATCTATTTTAAAGTAGATGGAGAAGTTGAAATTGATTA
>CAJWOS010000478.1 GCA_913044235.1 uncultured Pseudomonadota bacterium | reverse complement strand
CCAACCCTCAACCGGTCCACGGCTCGAGCAAGGTGAGGTGATGGAACGCCGCCACCACCAGGGAGTGTGTGATGACACCGGTGCGGATGAGCTCCGGAATCCGATGCAAGGGCTCCAGCCGCACCCGAATCTCTTCATTGGGATCGAGGTCCTGGCTCGCCACACAGTGCACATTCTGCACGAGAACTGTTCCGCACCGGTTGTTCTGGAATGCTGGATTCGGTTCGACCACCCCGATGAGCTTTACGGATGCGCCGGCAAAGCCGGTCTCCTCGAGCAGCTCCCGCACACCGGCCTGCACAATGTCTTCCCCCCGATCCACCATGCCGCCGGGAAGCTCCAGCGTGATGGTGCGAGTGCCGTGCCGATACTGCTCGACCAACACCACTTCTCGCTCGGGGGTGAGTGCGATCACGTTCACCCAGTCTGGTGCGTCGAGAACCACAAACTCACCGGCCTGCCCTGGGCGAATTTGGGACCGCGCACGCACGAGATGGACCGCAAAGATTCGACGGTCGGCGACCATCTGATCTTGCTCGACAATCCATGGCTTTGGCGCGAAGTCTTCCATGGCCGTGACCTAACACAGCCCATCCCATCGACCGTGCCAAGCCCAACGAGGGCTGGCCTGCCCAACATCCGCTCCGGAATGGGCGAGGGTTGCCGAAGACCGCTGGTGCGCGCCGGCTCCGGCGTCCATGAAGGCAAGGGAACCCAGTGCCCCCCGCATCGCATTGATGTACGCGCGCACTCACGCCGTCGTCCTGTTGGCCATGTCACTCGATGCCGTCGGTTTTCTTGCCCCCATTGGTGTCGGCCGAAGAGGCCTGTGGTGCCTCCAGGCCAAATGCGGCCCAGACCAGACGATCGAGCTGCGCCTGTTCCGCAGACGACATCCCTCCGCGCTCGTAGGCCGCCGCAACCCGCGCCATCATCGCGCGACTCTCCGCGAGACTGGGATCCGGCAGCGGGAAATGTCGAACGTACTGCGTGATGAAGCGACGCCGACCGGCATAAAGCTTGTTGTTGAACCGACGATCGTAGAACGCCCCAATGAACGACGAGTTCCCCACCGCAGTGGCCAGCCAGAGGTGCTCGAGGTTGTCACATGCCACCCAGTAGCAGTCGCCATTCACCACCGTTCCGTCCAAGTCCACCCAGAACTGGGGTTCGTCGGTGATGTCACGAAACACCATTTTGGGACGCTCCCACTGGTCGGGCTGATGCGGAACCCAGATCTCGAACCACGCGCGTCCCGCCTTGGCCACGTAGGCTCGCCCCTCAAGACGCGCCCGATGGGTCTCGAGATAGGCGAGCGCGACCGGGTGCCGCTCAAGGTGGACCGCCCGTCGCCTCCCATCCACCATTTCATGGGTGTAGAGGACCGATTTCGCAGTCGGAGCCGCGCGATACCGCTGGCCAACATGGTGGGTGGTGAGTGGGCGAAGCAGCTCGGGAACCCCGGTCGGAAGCCCCTGCCAGTCGTCGCGGATGAACACCGCATCGGCGGTGGTCTTGATCCCCACACGGATCTTTCCGAGGGCCTCGAAGGTCTTCCAGGTGTGGTCGGCCACCTTTTGAAGCCACGCTTCCGTCGCTGCATTGCTCAAGCGCCAGACCCCTCCGGAAGCGGCCTCGGTCACCACCGTGCCCTGTCGTACATGCATGATTCGATGGTCGGCCAGCTGCACAAAGCCATCAAGCGCGAGGGCATCAAATACAGTGTCAGCGAAGTGCGCCGGCACCTGCCCCGCCGCCTCATAGATGGTGGTCATCCCAACCGCTGGAGCTTCCGCAGGGTTGGCGCCTCGCAACAACGTGACCGCCGGCAGCACAGCGGCCCCAAAACAGCGTGTGTCGCCCAGGTCCCACACGTGATGCAGCCGACCGCTCTGCCACAGGTGCCGGCGCACGGTCTCGCCCGAGCGCACGGTGAGGTACCGGTTGGAGGTGATCACACCCGCAACCCCATCGGATGCCAGCCACTCCGCGAGCACCAGCAGAAATGCTTGATAGAGGTCCACTCGGCCACGGAGCCCATGCGCCTCCGCTAAACGCCGAGCCTGCGCCGCACCGAGCACCTGGGTGCGAACATATGGCGGGTTGGCGATGATGACATCGAACTCGGCCGGCCCTGTGGCGCGGAACAGCGGTCCCAGGTGCTCGGCGCCAGGCTGGAGCGACAGGAAATCTTTCGCGACGAGTGTGACCTCAGGCAGGTCGAGTGCAGCCAGTCGGGACCGGGCCACAGCCACCGCGTCGGCATTCACGTCGAATCCATACAGGTCCAGATCGCGAAATCCGCGTGCATGCAGCGCGTGCACGATCTGGACGAGCAATTCCCCCTCCCCCACCGCCGGATCCGCAATGCGCAAGCGGCGCTGTATCGGGTGGGCCGCAGCGACCTGTTCCACCAATCGCTCCGCCACAAAGCGCGCCAACGCGGGCGGCGTATAGGTGGCGCCTGTGGCTTTGGTCGAGCTCACCTGCTGGTAGCGAGTCGGCGCATCGTGGTTCATGGTGAAAGCTCAGGTGGGCAGTGGTCGACGGTCATCATCGCGCGCCGTCTTCACGTAACCGAACCCCTCAGGGGCCTGAATCGACCGTGGTGCCTTCTCCCTTCCCAGTCGAAACCGACGGGAATGACGCCCCAACAGGAGCATGTTCGGTGGGTGAGATTGTGCGGTTCGGGTCCGTGTCGGGGTAGGTTGCTGGAGCCACCCGGAGTCCATGTGTCCCCCACTTCCCGTCACGCTCTCGCCATTTTGCTCACTCTGTTCTCTGTGGCCTGCGACAATGGAAAGGCCACCGATGAAGACCTGAACGTTGCGCCCACCGACCCGCCACGGAACGAGAGCGACCCCACTACTGGAGGCAACATCGACTCTGGCGATCCGGTCCAAAATGCAGATGTGGACGCCGTTCAAGCCGCTTGCACCACAGGCGAGGACGGAACCCCTGTGCGATTGGAAGCGGTGCGACTGCAGAGCACCGTGACCTGGGCCCTCGACTTCGACGATGACGCAGAGGCGGCAGGATTTGTGGACTGCACCTACACACGAACCTTCTCGGGGCTGCAGCGACTCGACATCCCCCACGTCTGCCCCACGTGCGACTTCATCGTGGAAGGCGATGCCGTGATGACCGAAGGGTTCAGCGACTGCTATGAACCCATCTTCGGGGGCACGGAGACCCGCATCGAGACCTGGGCCATGGAAGGCCTGGACGTGCACCGTCGCAGCGGCAGCCAGACCGTGATGCCCGAGGATCCCCTGACTACACTCGCCAGCCCATCTGGAGACGGCAGTGCGGTCCCGCTCGCCTGGGACTCCGAATACACCGTGAACGATGATGCTGGCGAACCGGCAGGCGTCATGGGTCTTTCCGCAACCGGAGTTGTCTCGTGGGCCGTCGATCCCACCACCGAGCTCGAAGAGCCGTTCGGCCCCCGGTCCGCACCGTACCGCTGCGGGTGGGAATGCAACGACCCCGGCGACCTGGGAGGTGCGTACCCCCTGGCCCCCGGCGAGGTGCTGCCCAACTTCCGACTCGACGACCAGTGTGGTGAAGCAGTCGACATCTATGACTTCTACGGTTCCTACATCGTGCTGGACTCCGCGCAGTCCGACTGCGGCCCATGCCTGGCGATGGCGGAGGAAGCCGCCGCCTTTCGCGACACCATGACGGCAGACGGCATCCCCGTCCGGCTGATTCCGTTGCTCGGAAACGGCTTGTCAGACGTCACCGGAACCCCCTCCGACGCAGTGGTCGATGCATGGCTTGATCGCTTCCGCCCTCACGACCCCGTGCTGGCCGACAAAGGCTGGGGCTATGCGGCCTTGTCTCGCTACCTGCCTGAGCATGCAGGCACGGACATCGCGTGGCCTGCTTGGATCGTGATCGGTCCCGACATGACCGTGATTGATGGCGCAGTGGGCTTCGGTAGCTGGGACACCATCGAAGGAATCATTCGCACAGACTGGGTGGCGCGCGGCGAGACCGGGCCGCTGTAGTGTGGGCGCCTGGACTCAATATGTGCACGGAGCGCCGCTCCAGAAGGTGTCGCACAAGCGCGCATACAGATCACCATTGGTCTGCAGGATTCCCCCAGCCTCGGACTGCACGATGAGGCTCACCTCAGCCTCCACCGTGCGCCCATCATTGATGGTCACCACGGTCAGACCGTCCGGGTCGACCGAGTATTGTGTGGTGCCCACGGACAGCGATGCACACCCAATGGTTCCCGTTCCCGAGGCGGCATCGGCCGCCGTTGCCGGGAGGCCCCCCACAAAATCGATCGGAACCCGACAGCGTACCTGGTACGGCACGTCGCTTATCGAGCCTGCGTACAGCAGCTCAATGACGAAGGATTCGCCCTCCTCTCCGAGCCGGACCGAGCCCGAGGTCACCTGAACGGTATCGCCATCGAAATACTGGTCGGGTTGGCCCGCGTCGCCCCCAGACAACACGGCGGTGTGCCAGAAGTCGCCTTGCGGAGGGGGCTCCCCCGAGCCTGCGGTGTCGGATGCGCCGCCCGAGTCCAAGGGTTCGGCTGGGTCTGGAGCGTCCTCAATCACCGGCGTGGAAATGACCAGCGGCTCGCCCCCTTTTCCCCCACATCCCCACCCCGCAAGGCTACCGCAGGCGGTCAGCACCACGCTGCGCAAGATCGAGGGGCTTCCAAGCGGCATCTGTGACTCCCGGCACCGTGCAGCGCGTGCATCCGGTGCGCACGCGGCCACTCTACACGAGCCGAACCATCGCAGCCGGATTGTGCCGTGGAGACCCCTTCAGCGAGACCTCGACGCACCACTCGTCGAGCCCAGCACCAACCACCCCTCGTGCACCTCGATGCTCCACCCATGGGGCAAACCAAAGACTGCTCCCGATGGTAGCGGGTGCGCCAGCAGTCGCTCCAGCTGGTCAGCACGCACAGCCACGCCATGTGGCAGGGGCTCCAGCAACTGCATGAGCAAGCGAAGCTGCACCGCCGGATGATGCTCGAGCCAAACCCGAACCGGGAAGCGCCCATCGACCGCAGACTCCTTCCAGATGGAAAGCACGTGCGCCTCGAGGAAGGCATCCTCCCGAGCCAGCAACCGAGCCGACCGAGCCAGTCCGCGGGCCGCTCCTGCACGCAGCTCGTCGAGCGCAGGCATGACCGCGCGAATCCGACCGCGCTCACTGGCTGGGTTGGACGGATCCTCGTCCCACGAGAGCCCGCGGTCTTCCGCCCACCGCCGCAACACCACGCGCGGCTCGAAGAGGAGTGGACGCACACGCGCCCGGTCGTGCACCGTCATGCCCCGGAGCCCGCGAGCTCCGCTGCCACGCAATAAGTGCTGCAGCACCGTCTCGGCTTGATCATCTCGGTGATGCGCAGTGGCGATGCGGGCACACCCGAGCGCTTCGAGCTGGAGCCACCGCGCATCCCGCGCCCTCGCGGCAAGGTTCGGTCCCGTCTCAAGCTGAAGGTCGATGGCATGGAATGGCAGCCCGAGTGTACGTGCCCTTCGACCCACCCGCGCCACCTCGGCGGCACTCTCCGGTCGCAGTCCATGGTTGACCGAGGCGACCTCCAGCTGCGCCCCGTGCCCGTGTGCCAGCTCTGCCAGCAGCTCCAGCAGGACCGTGCTGTCCAGTCCGCCACTCACCGCCACGCAGACCCGGTCTCCCGGCGACCAGAGACGGTGTCGACGGACGACCTCCAGCACCCGGAGCGGCAGTGTTCGCGCACGCTTCTGCACCGCAGCGAGGCTTCCGTCTGCGGCTGCGGCCGGGCCCGGAAGCCGGTCGAGATCAAAGTCGACGGGGATCTGGTCGTCTTCATGCGCCCGCCCTCGCCACGCATGCCCGCATCGCCG
>CAJWOS010000477.1 GCA_913044235.1 uncultured Pseudomonadota bacterium | reverse complement strand
CACCAACCCTGACCACTATGCGGTCGCGTTGCGGTACCGCCGCGACGAGTCTGCTGCCCCCGTAGTCGTGGCCAAGGGGGTCGACCACATGGCGCAGCGGATCAAGGCTGAAGCGCGTCGTCATGACGTGCCTCAGGTGGAGAACCGTCCCCTTGCGCGGCGTTTGTTCCGGACGGTCAAGCAAGGACAGCCCATTCCCGAAGACCTCTACGGCGTGGTCGCAAAAATTCTCGCGGTGATCTGGCAGAGAAAGGGTCGCAGCGCTCCTCAGCGGCCCGTACAAGCTTGACCGACTCTATCTGAGGGAAACGGCACGGGCGGACTGTCACAAGCCCACAGCGCCTGTGAGGGAGCCCTCAGAAGGCCTGGAAGAGTCGAACGTAGAGCTGTGGGAAGCCGCTCGGTGAAAGCTTCGGAGCAGACCAGGTGAGGGGACCGGCGAAGGTGATGCCAAGGTTGGTTGGACGGACACCGAAGACGTCGCCCGTGAACAGCACGCCAGAGGTCCAGCCGGTGGCGCTCCAGATGCAGTCCACCGCTTGTGGACAGCTGGGCCCGTCCGCTCGCAGCTGGCCGACCTCCAGACCTGCGTTGAGCTGCACATGGGAAAGCCAGACCAACGGTCCGGGAACGGAGGCGAACCGAATCGCTTGCCAACGCACCTCAGACTTTGCGAGGAGGCGTTGTTCGCCAAGGACCGCTTGTGGGGTGATGCCTTGCAGTGCGCCACCACCACCCAGGCTGATCAGCCGATGCAAAACGTCTCCGGTCGCCAAATCAGCCGAAACACGCCCCGCCAGAGCCACGCGGCCCCCCACCCCTCGCACGCCGGTCGCAGACGTTCCCAGCCGCCACCAGGGGGCGCCACCCGGTACCGCGCCAGAGCTACCGGAGACGCTCAACGTGTGCCCAGACGTTGGGAAGATGCCATCCACGATGGTGTCCCACGTGATCCCGGCGTAGCCGCCCAGAGCGAGCCCACTGCCGGCGACCGGACGGAAGCTGGGGTTGAGCAGAGATGGTCCTCCTCCAAACCAAACTCGATACGGTCGCGAGCGGCGGTCTTGGAGTGGCCCGAACGCGTAGACTGCACCGAGCGACCCCGAGACGGTGTTCACCGGATCGGTGGCCATGTTGCCGATGAAGACCCACCGCGTGCTGTACTGCTCGCGGAGGGCAACGGAGGCATAGGCACTGATCCGGCGATTGGTGATGCTGAGCTCGGTGGGGAAGAATGCAGCCACCGGCACCCATCGGGTGGGCCACTTGTCGTCGCTGCGAGTGTCCTGGAGCAGTTGGCCGTCGGGATCCAAGACAATGGTCTCGGCATCCGGCGGCACGGGAACGGTGTGCTTGCTCTCGCCTGCGGGCGCGTCCCACACCTGGAGGTTGTCACCGATTCGATAGGGGATCGGCTCTGCTGCGAGTGCGTCGGCTCGGGCGGCCCGTCCGGACTGTGCAAAGGCCGCCTTTGAGCGATGGATGGTGGCTTCACCGCTGGTCTCGTCGACCGCAAGCTCCAGGTGTTGCGGGGCAGGCTCGAGCTTCCACGCCTGCAGCTCTGCCAAGTCGATGGAGGCTGACTCTGCGGCCGCTTGAAGATCGCCGTTGTGGATGATTCCCCAGGCGAGGCGCTCGCAGGTGCCGGGACCATGGCGGGTGTCGAGTCGTGCACAGATGGCCTGACCGGGCGTGAAGGGCTGCAGCAAGTCCGAGAGGTCATCTGCCACCGGATCTCCCGGCCAGACTTCGGTGAAGACGTCGGAATAGAAGGGGAGCCGACCGTCATACAGCAGTGCGTCGATCTCCGGAATCCACTTCCAAAACCCGAGCGTTTCTCGGATATCCAGGCCGGGGTCGGCTTCTTCAGCGAGAGCCGCCGCGGCGATTTCACGTTCCCAGCGCCGGGAGATCGGTAGTCCAGCTTCCAAGATTCCCTGCTGTACGGCGGGAAGATGGAATCGCCAGAGGCCGGCTGAGACTCGAAAAGCCCGGTCGGAGAGGTAGAGGGTCTGTGGACCCGTTCGGGTCAAGCGCCGTCGAGCAGGGGTGTCGACGACCACGAAATTGGGAGCGCCGGGGCCTTGCCACGCACCGTTGACCGCCTCCGTCAGCCGTGCCAGTCGCTTTGGCCGTGGTGGTCCACGCTCAACAAAGCGGACAGTTCCGACATTCAGGTCGAGGTCTGAAATTCGGCCATCGGGGATCACGGCGAGCGAGAGGCGCTCGGCTTCCCCGCTCCATTCCAGTGTGCCTTCTCCCGCAACACCGTTCACGACGCCTACGGCGTTGGGTGGAAGGGTGACTCGAACCACCCACTGAACCACCTTTGGTGCGCCTGCTTCGACCGGCTGTGGGTGCCAGAGGCCGTTGGCAAAAAGACCGCGTCCTGGAACCATGCCACTCGCCCCGTAGCGCTGGGGGAGAACCGTGGTGAATGAAGATCTTCCGTGTTCGATGGACGTGTGGTGAGCCCGACCGGTTTGTGGTGCGCGCGGAAAGGTCCGCCGAGCGAGCATGTCGTCGTCCGGAACCGGCAGCATCGGCAGTGGATCCACGAGATGGACCTCACCTTCGGCCACCACAATGGTGCCATGGATGGTCTGCAGGTTCGGGTCGACCACCGCATCCACCACCAACGTGGGCGGCGCGGCGTGGGCCGGTCCGGGCGCAGACAGCACCACCGCTACACACCAACAGATCCATCTAAAGGTGGAGCGTTGAGGCCGTCGTGTGGTGGCGCGAGGCACGCTCAGTAGATGTAGCCGATGCCCACGTGCAGGGTCGCGGTAGCGCGGTCGCGGGTGGTCACCACAGTCTGGCTCAGCAGCATTTGCACATCACCACTGCGCAGGCGGGCGCCGGCACTGATGGTCGCGGGGGCAAAGCCCTCGACATACGAATCCTTACCCCGGAATGCCGACACTGGACGCACTCCGAGGGCCTGTTGCTGTTCGCCACCCATCAGGGGGGCTGCGTTGATTCGCAGAAAGCCGGCACTCACCCAGGGGGAGAAGCTGCTGGTCTTGTACTTGCGACCTTGACCAAAAGGGAGGTCGTACCCGAGCGAAAAGCTCGTGTCCATGACCCCAAGCTCCAGCTCTTCATTGCCGAGGTAGCCGGCGTACCCCACTTGGACGGTGAAGTCTGGAAACTGCCGATAGCCCTCTACGAGTCCCCAGCGCCCGTAGGCACCGAAGGTGGTCTGCCGTGAAAAGGCGACATACCCGAGGTTGGTTCCGACTTCGAGGCTCATCGGGAGCCCTTTGCGGACCGAGATTCCCGGTACCCACGCGACGTGGGTGGGATCGGCTTCCGCATGCGTGCGTTCCCAGGGGGCAGCATCCGAGCGATTGTCGCCATTCGCATCGATGAAGCCGACAGTAGACGTGAGCGCGACATCAAAACCGGCGACGCCCGATGTCGATGCAGGAGAACTGGCCTTATTGGCGACCACGGCGGCGAGCTCTCGGACCACTTGTTCGTAGGCGCGACGGTTCGCAGCCACGTTCGTGAAGTTTTCGCCTTCATAGGTCGACAGCTGGCTCAGTCGGACATCGTCGGGCCAGCCGGCAAGGGCGTTGGTGGAGCCCAGGCCTGCGATGACCGCACCGATGACCGCGCCTGTGCGGAGGGTGTTCCGGTACATGGATGGGCGGCAGAACGAAGACATCGGCCAGACTCCTCCGGCGGGGGACGCGATGGTATCCGGTGCGCTGAGGGAAGTACAGCGCTGGCCACTGGAGACCGTGGGTCGGGCGAAAGCCAGGTTCACTCGTCGCCAGCAGCGTCGCGTGCATGTTCGGCACGTGCTCGCGCGATGGCGTCCGCATTGAACTTTCCATCGTCGTCTGCGGTAATCCAGGAATAGTCGACCTGCTCGCCGTCTACGAGGGCGAACTTGGGGCGCCACTCGGGGGTGCGCACCCAGAGAAATGCGCCGCCCCAGAGTGTCGCTGCCTCGGCGGCGATGAAGCCGAGCGCACCTGAGAGCACGGCCTGCGCGACGCCTCCCAGCTGTTCGGTGAGCAGCAGCGCCTGGAGGGCTTCTCGTGCGCCTTCACCTGCGATGGTGGGCGAGAAGAGTGTGCCCAGGATTTGGATGGTCGACCCGAAGGTGATTGGCCAAAACTCTGCGGTGGTGACACCAATCGCAAGTGCGGTGAAGTAGTAGACCATCGCGGTGGTGAAGTGCGTGACGAACTTTGCCGAAAGAGCCGTGAACAGCAGACCGAGCTTGCCCTTGTATGCGCCAACCGCAGTTGTGAACTGCTGAAGAATGTTGATGACCTTGGCGCTCACCTTCTTCAGCGGCCCGATCCCAAGCACGCCTCCGGCGATGCGCTCGATGATGCCCATGATGGCGACGATCCATTGCGGGAATACGAGGCCGATGATGACGGTGCCCGAGATGCCCCCGGCGATGAGACGCCCTGCATGAACCACAAGGCGAGTACTCACACCCTCGTCGAGCCCTCGAGAAGTGAGGTTTCGAATCTTGCCGGCTACCTTTACGAGGTTGCGGGCCATCGACGCTTCCACGCCCGCCTCACGCGCGACGACCCGCTCCTCGAGCTCGGGCGGTGGATAGGTGAAGTCGAGCGCCACAAATCGCTGCCGCGTGGACTGCTTGAGTTCTTTGAGAACCGACTGGTAGCCAGGGTTGTAGCTCACCACAAGCATAAACTCTGCAGGGGCACGAACCACCGCCGCCAGCTTGTCGATGGACAGCTCTCTGCGGTGGTCGGTCAGCGGGTGGATGACGACAATGGTGTCTTTCCGGGCCTCGACAACCTCGTCCAAATACAAGATCGCGCCATGCCGTACGGCGGCGGTGAGGGGCCCATCCACCCAGACCGTGTCGTCGCCATGAAGTAGATACCGCCCCACAAGGTCACTCGCGGTAAGGTCCTCATGACACGCAACGGTGACCAGCGGCCGTCCAAGCTTGTGCGCCATATGCGCTACAAAGCGGGTCTTTCCGCAGCCCGTCGGCCCCTTCAATAGTACAGGGATTCGCGCTTTCCAAGCCGCCTCGAAGACTTCCGCTTCGTCGGCCACCGGAAGATAGAATGGCTCCGAACGAATCCGGAAGTCGTCGACGGACGGAGTGATCACGGGGGTCTGCATGGAAGTCTCGGACGGCATGACCCGCTGCTAACCCACAAGAACACCGTGCCGCGTTCCCCCCACCAATCTCCGACAACCAGAGTCCTTCATGTCCGATGCCCAGACCCTCAACGCGACGATCGCGACCCACGCGCCCGCCGCCAGGAAGCTTCTCTCGCCCATGGGCCGAAGAATCTGGTTCCCGAGCGGTGTGCCGGCACAGGCTGCCGACGCCCGTGACTGTCCAATCAACGCCACGATCGGACAGCTTACCAACGGCCACCGGAAGTCGATTCCTCTGCCCGTCCTCGCTCGCCACACCACCGAGCTGCCGCCCGAAGAGGTGTTCTTCTACTCCCCGCAAGGCGGGCAACGCGGTCTGCGGGCTGCTTGGCGCAAGCGGATCCTCGAGCGCGCCCCCACCCGAGCGTCTCTGCCTGTGGTCACCAGCGGACTCACCCACGGACTCTCCCTGCTTGGAGACCTGCTGGTCGACGCTGACACCGAAGTACTCCTGCCCTCACCGTGCTGGGGGAACTACCACCTGATCTTCGGTGCGCGGGCCGAGGGCCAGATCCGGTCCTACTCCGTCGTGCGCGGCAGCGGCTTTGATGTGAACGCGTTGCGCGAAGCCATCCAGCAGTGCACCAAGCCCGCTGTTCTCGTGCTCAACGTGCCGAGCAACCCGGTTGGCTACAGCCCTACACTCGCCGAAGCCGACGCCATCGTAGAGCAGATCGAGCAGTCTCCCGTGCCTCT
>CAJWOS010000476.1 GCA_913044235.1 uncultured Pseudomonadota bacterium | reverse complement strand
AAGCGCGTGCAGACTGGGTGGGCGTCGGTGCAGTCTTGGAAGAGGGGGAGCTCGATACGCAGGCGATCGTAGAGAAGTCCCTCAGCGCCGTCGAAGACGGTGTGCTCGTAGCATTGCTTTTCGTCGAGGGTCAGGAGATTGGGGCCGGTTTCCACGTAATTGAGTGAGTAATAGGAGTACCCTTGGAGTGCCTGAAGGTCGATGCATTCTTCTCTGGATTCGACGGGTTGCAGCTGAATTTCATCGTACCCCTCCAGGGGTACCTTGGAAACTTGGCATCCCTCGGTGTAGAAGAGACTTTCGGCTTCGCGTGCCTGCACATCGCAATCGCTGGTGCCGCCGAAGGTGGGGGTCTCGTCGCCCCAGAGAGCGGCGTAGCCTTCGCGGCGACAGACGGGGTCCGTTGGCAGCCCTCCGTTCATACCGTGTGGTTCGAAGAAAGGTTTTAGGCCGAGGCGCACGGCCATTTCGAGACAATCGCTGGGGGAGGTGATGGGTCCGGGAATCGAATACTCGACGGTCTCCCCGACCCGAGGTTCCCAGGGGAGGGGATCATTGGGTGGATAAGTGTGTGCTCGCATGTCCTCGCTGAGACCGCTGATGCACCCGCCGTCGGCCTCTTCGTATCCGTACTCGTCGCAGGGGATGTTTTTGAAAAAGGAACTGCCGGTGCACTCTCCCGAGTCGACGTATTCCCGGGTGCGAAGGACCATTTCATTGCAGGGAAGTGTGGTGCGGCAAAACGGTTCTTCGTCGAAGACTTCGAGCCCGGAATCCTGGCACAGATCGTAGTTTTTGGTCTGCAGGCAAAAGGTCTCGACCCCGGAGAAACAAACCCCCTCTTGGAGCGCGAGGGTTCCGTCCCAGTTTCCGTGAATGGCGTACCAACATTCTTTCTCGGTTCGGGGGTTGGACCACTGGAAGGCCCCGGTGTCGGCCCCGCGTTCTTGGCACTGTTGAGGGAGCCCCTCCCTCTGCATGGGCACCTGGATGTCCTCTCCCAGCGTGCACCATCTGTGTTCCGCCACCAGATTGCAGGAATCCCCGACACTGAGAACATGGAAGTCCTCGCTGAGCTGCTCGACTTGTCCTGAGGCGTTTGGGTGTGACATCGAAGTGATGTTCTTGCGAGCCGCTCGTCGAGTACCCTCTTTGCGGGCCGCGTAAGGCGGTGGTCTGGAGGACACGATGTGGTCGGCGAGACTAGCGATATGGGCGACTCTCGGGTGCGGAATCTGTGGATTCCATGGTGGCGTCGCGTACGCGCAGGCGACGGACCTATCCCAGCCACAGTTCGACACGCGACTGTATCGACTCCCCATCGACTCGGAGGCCATGCTGTGGACCAATGATGCGGGGAGTGCCCCCACGGGACACTTTATCGGCAAGATCGGATTCCATCGCATGAGCGATCCTCTGGTCTTCAGTGCCGAGGGAGAGCCGGAGCTCCGGTTGCTGTCCTCGGTGTCAGAGCTTCAGGTCGTGGGAGGCTTGGCCGCTGGATTCATGCGGTTTGGAATCGACATTCCCGTGCTCCTCAGGGTGAAAGGGGACCAGCTCGAGCCTGCTACGGGCATTGGAGACATTGCGCTCGACGTGAAGGCCGTTGCCGTCGACCGGGAAGCCACAGATGCACCGGTCGGCGTCGCTGGACTTGTTCGACTGACGGTGCCTTCCGGCACGGTGGATGCGGCGGTGAGCAGTCGTGGACTGGGCGTGGAGGTCGAGGGCATTGTCGACCGGAGGTTCGGCCCTGTTCTCGTGGCCGGGAACCTCGGGCATCGCCATGTTCCCACAGCATCGTTGGGGTCTCTGGAGTGGGGCAGCTACGGCTACGGACGGCTGGGAGCGGGCTGGGAGATTGTCGAAGATGCAGGTGTATCCGTCGATCTTGCGGGGCATCTGGTCTATGGAATTCGGCGAGACTCAGGGGTTGGCTCGCCGGCGGAGGGAATCCTGGGGGGCTTTGGTCGGATCTCCGAACACCTTGTGCTTCGTGGCGGCGTTGGAACTGGGCTCTCAGGCGGCGTCGGAGCTCCGGATCTGCGCTTCATCACGTCGCTCGGATTCGAGCCGCGAGAGGTACGAGATCGGGACGGGGATGGCGTCACAGACAGGGTGGACGCCTGTCCCACACGTCCAGAAGATCCCGATGGATTCGCCGACGAAGACGGCTGCCCGGATCCGGCTCAGAAGGTGTTGCTCCGGGTACGGAATCACTTTGGAGAGGCCGTGGTAGGAGGGATGATGGTCATCCAGACCGAGTATGGCCGGAAGGAAGCTGGAGCCGAAGTCACCCTCGACATGCACCCTGGTACCTACCAGGTCACTGGATTTGCGGAGAACTACGCCGACACGGCCGCCCAGTTCATCGTTGTGGCCGGCCGCAATTCGATGGTGGACATCGATATGGAGCCCATGCTCGGAGAGGTTCGGGCCATCGTGAAGAGCGCCGAAGGCGACTATCTCGAGGGCGAGATCGTTGTGGATGGGGGACGAAACCTGTCGATTCGCAACGGGATTGCACGCGGTGACTTGATGGATGGAGAACACGTATTGGTGGTGAGGGCGGAGGGGTATCAGAGCGTGTCGAGAGCTGTGACCATCCGTGCTGGGCAGCGTTCCATCGTTGATTTTGTGTTGGAGCCGGCGAAGGCACGCATCACTGCGGAAAAGATCGAAATTCTCGAGACGGTGTATTTTGATGTGAACCGAGCCACCATAAAGGTCGAGAGCCATGCCTTGCTCAAGCAGGTGGCGGGGATTCTGGTCGAGCACCCCGAAATCACTCTCGTTCGGGTGGAGGGTCACACCGACTCCAGAGGGCGGGCTTCGACCAATCGCCGGCTCAGTGCGCTGCGGGCCGAGAGCGTTCGTGACTACTTGGTCGCGAACGAGGTGGCGACGGAACGTCTCGAGGCTGTGGGCTACGGGCCCGACCAGCCGCTGGACTCCAGTTCCACTGCGGCCGCGCATGAGCTCAATCGGCGGGTCGAATTCGTGATTGTCGAGCGGGCGGGTGCTTCGGAGTGAGGCTGTTCGACACGGTCGGTGGGAACGGATCATCCGCGCCGTGCACGTGGAAGTATGCTCGGCAACGGAAGGCGGGCAGAGCGGCGCATGAACTACGCGGCGGGTGGGGGTACCGAAAGCATGGTGATTCGACGATCACCAATCATACGGCGTGTCCAGCCTGCACTGCAGGGAGGGGAAGCGGATAACGGGGAGGGGCGGTGCATGGTTTGAATGGAGCCGTCGTGGACCCAGCTGCGGTGCACCGGCGCATCTCGCATGACAGGAGAGCGGTCCGATGTTGCCCACCCTGTTTGAGTTCGGCGGGTTTGCAGTGCCTGCGTATGCGATCTGCACCATCGTGGCCTACAGCCTCGGATTCTGGTGGCTGCATCGGGGAGCCCGACGGGTCATGACCGATGTAGACTCGCTTCCGGGCCTGTACATCGCCGTGATGGTGGGGGGGATGCTTGGGGCGCGCCTCATGCATATCGTGGGCGGAGAAGGGATCTGGGCGCCGGTGGAGGTGTGGACGGCGCTGGTCTCTTCGATGGTTGGCCTGGCCTTTCTGGGCGGCGTGCTGGGCGGTACGGTCGGTGCGGTGGCCTACATGATCGGTGCCCGCATGCCTGTCTTCAAGCTGCTCGATGTGGCGGCGCCCGGCCTGATGCTCGGTCTTGCAGCAGGCCGCACCGGCTGCTTGCTGGCCGGTTGCTGCCATGGGCGTGTGGTCCCTGTGGAGAGCTGGGACCCGCTGGTGTCGCTCTCGGGTGGTTCGATCGTGACCGTGGAGCTGCCGCCGTACCTGGCGGTGGTATTCCACAGCGGGGCCCATGGGAGCGTGTTGGAGGCGCCGGTGTACCCCACGCAGCTCGCGGAGGTAACAGCAGCGGTCGCACTTGCCGGACTGCTCGCCTGGATGTGGGAGCAGTTCCGACGATTCGATGGTCAGATCTTTGCGTCCATGTTGCTGGGGTACGGCGGTGTGCGGTGGGGTATCGAAGCGCTTCGTGGAGATGAAGTCCGGGGGGCGGCGCACGATGTTGCCGGCTTGCTCCTCAGCACGGGGCGCGTCAGCAGCCTGTTCGTGGGACTTGCAGCGGTGCTGCTGGTGATTGCGCGGCATCGAACTGGTGTGGCTCCGGAGCCCGTGGAGGGGCCGGAGCTGGGAGAAGACGCGCCAGAGGTCGACTTGTCTGGCCTCGAGGATGAGCCGTAGCCCAAGACCACGAAGCGCCCGGCGGAACCGGGCGCTGGAGAAGCAGAAACAACGGGTACTCAGGCGCCTGTGTCGCCGAAGCTTGCACACTCTTCGCCTGCGTCTTTGTCCGCATCCTTGAGATCCTGCAGGTCGTTTTCGCATTGATCTTGGAGCTTCGAGTCGGCATCTTCGTAGGTATTCCGCTGGCTCTCACAGCTGGGGTCGCCACAGTCACAGATGTAGTCGACGTAATCTTGGCAGGGGTCTTCGTTGCTACAGCCGGGAGCCAGCATGAGGGCGAAGCCCACCACGAGGGTACCGAGGGTGCTGAAGACGCCGATGCTTGCGGACGAGCGGGTGGTGTTGGACATGGTGTTTCCTCCAGTGTTTACGCCTGACCGAGCGGCCGCTTGCGGGACGTTGTGGACGGACGGAGCGGTCCGCAACGGGGTGTGCCGCGAGCACGTCGGGCGAGTGCACAGGCGTGTTAACGCGGCAGACACCGATGCGGCCTGCCTCAACATCGGCGCAAAGAAGCCCCAACCTCGGAGAAAATGTGGGCTCCCCTCGGATCATGGTGGTGGACGCAGACCGTTCTGATGGCTCAGAACTGTGTGTCATGCTCCACTCTGCTGGCCATGAGGTCATCCGGGGGGCACGCGACCAGCAGAGCCTGGCCGGTCTACCGGCTCGTGGCCACGGACTGGACCTCACGGTGCCGGTAGGGGATGCGACGGATGCTTCGGTGGTGCTCACCACCATCGAAGATACGGTCGGCACGTTGAATGCACTGGTGATTCCGGTCGAGCCTGTCGAGGGCAGCATCACGGCGCGTGTCCGGGCGGTCAGTCACTCGATGGCATTGGCGGAAGGGCTATGCGCGGCTGCGCAGGCGGTGGATTTGCCGGTGTTTATCGTGGGCTCGCAGGCACCTGCGGTATTGGAGTTTGTGACCGGGACGCTCGAGGCCCGGCCTGAGCGGATCGCTGTGGTCGATGCCGCCGAATTGCTGCGGGCGATGCAGGAACCCTCCGCAAGGCCTCGGCGGTCGCGCTGGGCTGCCAGAGCCCGTCGAATCGTGCGGCGCGTGTTGCCGGAGCGGGCTTCATGAGCGTGCGTGTCTTTTCGCGCGTCGTGGTGCTCTGGCCGATGGTTCCGAGCATCGTATGGGCCTGTTCGGGGCCAGAAGCCGCGGCAGTCATGAGCCGTGCGAAGTGGACTGGATGGGGTCTCTGGGGCCTGACTCTGGTGCTGGTGGGAGCGGCCACACTGCGAGCACGCCGTCTGGGGGTGCCGATGCGAGCCGTTTCTGCAGGCTGGGTCTTGGCGCTGGCGCACCCAGGCCTGTGGATTCCCGTCACGTCCGGTGATTGCGGACTGTACCGCGTGAAGAGTGCGATCGTGTACACCGCTCTGGCGGCGGGAGTTGGCATATGGGGCATGGTACGCGGAGGACCGGTCGATCACGAACGGGTCGAGGACTCTCCCCGGCCGTAGAAGGCAGGCAGGCCGAGCGCCACAGCGGGCAGCTGTGCCGTTGCCCACCATCCCACGGAGTAGGCGAGGGCGTCGTCGTTGGACAGGCCAAAGGCACTCAAGACGAAGACAGCAGCAGCAGCGGGTCCGGCTCCGTAGCTCGGCGGCAACAGCACGGCGG
>CAJWOS010000475.1 GCA_913044235.1 uncultured Pseudomonadota bacterium | reverse complement strand
GGGGTGGTCGCGGCGGGGCCCGCCCCGCGGGCCCCCCCGGCCGCTTCGCGCCCGCAGCCTCGCACAGGTCGATGGCGTAGTCAGGATGCGAGTGGCCCCAGGTCATTTTCTCCAGATATTCGTCAAAGTCGAACATCGTATCGAAGATGACGAGATCCGCTTCTTCAAGGATTTTCAGGAGCCGTCGCTCCGGCGCAGGGGGCGTCTTTCCGTCCGAAATCCCCTCGCCTGGACGCGACAACGGTGCGGTATCGGTGATGTAGCAGACCACCCGACCGTCGGCTTCAATGCGATACCCACAGGCGCCTCCCGGGTGATTGAGGCTGACCCCATGCACCCGGTACGGTCCAATCTCGAAGACTCGCCCCGGACGGACCGAGCGAAACGATACCTTCGCGATGAAGTCCCGGATCCGCACTGGGTGGTTGATGCCGTTGAGGTAACGGCCAAGTTTTTCCTGCGCATCGACCGGGCTGTACGAAGGCACAGCCACTTCCACCGAACAGTTCGGCGTGTACAGCGGGCCGAAGAACGGAAAGCCAAACACATGGTCGGTGTGGAAGTGCGTAAACAAAACATGCGCCTGGCTCACTCGCTCCAGTACCAGCTCCCGGCCCAGATTCCGCGCGCCCGTGCCGCAGTCGAGCACAAGGGGTGCAGCCCCCTCCGCCCGCACTTCAATGCAGCTGGAGTTCCCCCCGTAGCGAGCCATGGCCTCGCCTGGGACGGGAATAGACCCGCGCACGCCCCAGTAGCGAACCCTCACAAGGCACTTCCAGCGATGACCAGGGCACGAGTCATGGGCAGCTCAACATGCCATTCGTCGGTGTTCATCCGACGCAAGCAAAGCACTACAGGTAGTACCGGACACCAATCTGGCCGTCCACCGCCCAGGTCAGATCCTGGTACACGAAAAACGTGGGGGCCGCTTCGAAAAACATCTCAATCGGCAGCTCGCGCACCAGCACTGATGTGCCGACCACCGCTCGAGTCCCGAAGAAGATGGAGCTCGGTTCCTCGTATGTGTTCGACGACAGGTTCACACCCACGCCGAGATACACCGGAACACTGTATTCGTTGGTGCCCGTTGAAAACGGACGAAAGTGGAACAAGTAGTCGGCGGTGGTGGCGAAGTCGCCGAGGTGGCCAAGGTCGCCGCCTACGGCTGCCTGGACGCCCATCCAGTCGCCCACCCAGGCCTTCACTGTCGCGCCGGTCGGAGCGCCGATCCCCATCCCCACACCGAACATGCCACCCTGCCGTTCCCGGGGGACCCGGTCACCGAACGAGAGTTGCTTGACGGGATCTTGGGCCATTGCGACCCCACACGACACCAACATGAGAAGCATGTTCATGGTTTGCTCCGTACTGGATTGTCCCTTTGGGACTCACTGCTCACTCAAGCGCTGGTCCCCGAACGCAAAGAGAGCCGGGCTGGATGAACCCGACTCTCTCGCTACTCGTTCGAGCAGACCAAAGAAGATGGCGCACGATGCAGGATTCGAACCTGCGACCTTTGGCTCCGGAGGCCAACGCTCTATCCAGCTGAGCTAATCGTGCTCGATTGGGAGTCCGCCGAGGCTTGGTTCTCCGACAAACGGCGACGGCGTCTTAGTGCGCCCATTCGGACACGTCAACCGGTTCTTCACTCCTCGATGTCCCGCGCGGGCGGTGGGGAAAGCGGCTCAGGCAGTTCTCCAGACAAGGCGAACCGCCGAATGGCCGGAAGCGTGACCCGATGCCAGTCTTCGCCAACACGCTCGCGTGCGAAGCATCGATAGAGCGCACGGATGGCGTTCCAGACGTCTTCGTACAGGAACATGCGCTCGTACAGGAGCTCGTCCTCTCCGTCGACCGCATGCTGCGGGAACTTGAGGCTGCACACATCCAAGTGGTGACCTCGCAGAGTCACCGTGTACTCGCGCTCTTCTCTTCGAAGATGCACCTGAAGGTCTCGTACGACTTTCCCACTGGCCAGGGCCGCACGAGCCTCGGCACAGGAGCTCGTATTTTCACCGGTGAGGACGGCCCGCGGCTTGTCGTCGCCGGGGTTCCGGAAGGACAGGCGCTCGTCGATCCAGAAATCCATCACTCCGATGTCGCCACCAACATTCATGGTGCCGCCTTCCCGCTCCGACGCGAACCATAGCCACACAAAAAACTCAGCCGTGAGGTGCGGCAGCGCCGCTGGATTTTCGCTCATCCTTCCTCTCCAACCAAAGGAGGTCGATAGTCGCTGATGCCGGCCAGCTCGAGTCCCTCCACAAGGTCCTCGTCGTCGGCGACCAGATCCAAGGGAGAAAGCGGGGTCAGGCTCACACCAAAGGTTGTGCGGAAAAGCTTCCGGAAGTGGTCGTTGGCGCCATCACTCGTGTTGTGGAAAACCACCCAGCCCTCCACGATGTTCCAGCAGAACTCGTGCACAGCGACGCGTGGCAGCGTGCGCGCCAGCATTTCCACTTCGAGCAGCTCTTTTTGTTCCCTGCGGATCGCCGACGGTGCTTTTTCCCGACCGTTCTCGGCGCACCACTCTGCGAGACGCTTTTCAAGGTGCGCCTTGAAGAGCTTGGTGGGCAAGACTTTCTTGTCGATGCGCAGACCGGCCGTGAGGTAGTGATTGTACAGCCACCGCGAGGTGTCGTCGAACTCGGTGTCCAGGAGGTTGTGGACGGAGCACCAGCCCACCGTCTCCTGGCCGGGTTCGGGATGCCGAGGCGCACGGAACCCATTGAGGTTCAACGCTTCCACATACAGCGTACGAAAGTCGTCCGGCACTTCCCCTTCGGCGTGGTAGCGCCGAAGGGTGAGCGCGCCCTTGAAAATGCCCATCAAGCCCTCCGAAAGTCCGCGAGAGCGTGACGGAATACCACAACGCGGGCATTCTTTTTCTTGAGCGCCATGCCGAACTCCCACCGGCCCATCCACGCAACGGTGCCGTTGAAGATTTCGCCCTCGAGGGTAGTGGCGGTGACCGCCACCTTTTCATCGAGAACAGCAAAGAGCCGGCGATCAGAACAACCGTAGCGGTCTTGCGGTTTCCAGATGGGTTCTACTGCCTCCTTTCGCTCCTTGTCCCGCTTGATCTGGTTGCGCACAGCACGGGAGTCGGCCTCCCGGCACGCGTACTTGATTTGAAGCTTGTGGATGGTGTGTGTTTGCGCACCCTCTTCTTCCACTTGCACCTCATAGGCATCAATGGCCTTGATCACTCCCCGGATGCTCTTCTTTCCGTGCAGTCCCAACACGAGCTTCTCGCCTGATTCCTGGGCCTCAACAAGAATGCTGCGGGCGCGGTTTTCTTCGATGTGTTCAGCGAGTCGGCGCTTCCGAAGGATGTGGTTCAGATCGGCCTGCCCGAGAGCGATTTGGGTGGCAAGACTCTTCGGTAGACCGTGCCGTTTCACCAGCCCCTCGACCTTCGCTCGCGTAGCCATCCGTGACAAGACATCGTGCAAGGAAAGGCTACCCAGCGCAACCTGGTGCGCGAGATGCTTCGGAATCCCGGTCTCTTTGGCAAGTCGGGCCGCCTCCACCCGCACAGGGCTGTCTTCCCGAGACCTTCTTTCGGCCACTTTCCGTCCACCGCTCATTGCGTGCTCCGATTGTTGGGAGAATGCGCCGCCAAACGCTGGGCGCATCCTGACTACCGTGTCGACCAATGGAAAATAATGTGAGGCAGGTGTTGCCACAATGCTCGTCGTTGGTATCGACCCCAAAGAAGTACAGGACCATCCGTTTTTTCCCTTCGCCTCGGCCGGGAAAGCGCGCCCATTCGTAGCCACTTCGGGCCATTCACATCTTCGGGTTCACGCCGAGGAAACTCCAACGCCCCCCCCACCGCACACAGGCGATCCATTCCCGTCAAAGGGTGGTCCCGAAGAGACTGGAAGCCAGCGCGATGGTGTTGTTTGCCGCATGGACCAAGATTCCTGGCCAAAGGGATGCGGTACGGAGACGCAACCAACCGAGCCCCATTCCGAGCACCACCAACGGGACCACTGCGTAGGGGTCGGACATGTGCGCCAAGCCGAACAAGCAACCGGATGCGCTGACTGCCGCCAGCTCCCCCGTCCTCCGCACGAGTGGTGGCAGCAAGAATCCTCGGAATAGCAGCTCCTCCACAATGGGTGCTCCCACGGCCCCATAGGCCACCAGCACCCATCGATCCGGAACGGGCACCCCGGAAAGCTCTGCGAGCATCTGCTGTGGCTCGATCTCAAGGCCGACCTGAGAGGCCAGCATCGCCCAGGTCGCCGAAACGGCCAAGAAGAGCGGCACCCCTGCCCCCGCCGCCCCCCAACCCCATCGGGGCGAGGCAACCAGCCCCAGCGCGGCGGGGGAAGCGCGCCGAAGCACCAGGCCCGATGCGAGCAGTCCAGCATGAAGGGTACCGAGAACTCCCGGCATCAATGCATCGTCTTGAGGCTCCCAGCTGCCACTCATCCACTTGCAGATCGCAATCCCAGATAGGCCAGCAGTACCAATGAACAACAGAAATACCGTCCCCACGTCTGCAAGTGGCCACCGTCGTTGAGGCGGACCCCAGGCCATCGCCCAAGTGGCCACGAGGGCGGTCAACGCAGTCAGAATCACCAGCGGCAGGAGCAGCTCCACAACGTCTCCACTGTCAGACCGCGTTGATTGCTACAGTGACCGCTTCAAGCATCCCCGAGATGCCACGATGCGGGACCACCAGCACCTGGCCTTCATCGGCCTGCGATGTGTATTGCTCACTGGTGCTGTGCGAAAGCTGGGTCCCGCCCCACACCACAACCAAGTCACTCCCCCGAATGTCGTCGCGTGCCTGCCGACGGCTCCGGCGCGAGCCTCCTGGAACGGTACGCAGACGAATCCGGTGGTGCTTGATCAGCTCATGAAGCTGTCGATGGTACTTGGGCGAGCCCCCGACGACGGTGAAGCGGGTGAACCCCCGCGACAGAAAGCCATCCACGAACTTCCGCCCGGTGCGCCGAATGTCGGACCCGGCGCAGATCTCGCAGCGAGAGCGTGGCACGCGGAGTACGGCGCGATTCCCAACATCGGGACACTGTGGACAATCCCCGAGGATGGCCGTGTGTTCGTTGAGCCATTCGAGGAGATCTGCCGACTGAGCCACTGTGATTGCCCCCAGGAGCTCTCGCAGGGCGCCCCGCTCATCGAGCGCGGTCCATAGCTGCCGAACCTCCACCTCTCCCCAAACTCCCCGGTCCCGAAACACCTGCAGCAACGACGGTGGTGCATCACCCCTGGCTTGCTCGATTGCAGCCATGCGAGCAGCTTCGAGCTTGGTGCTGAGCAAATGATTCTGCTCCTGCGCATCCAAGAGCGCTTGCTCGGCGGCTTCTAGTTGGCCTCGAGCTTGCTCGAGCGCAGCCCTGGTCTCTGCCAACCTCATCACCAGGGAGGGATCGGGCCTGGGTGGAGGCTTCTTCGCGCTGGACGAGGAGGTCTGGGGCGGGTTCCTGGCGGGCTGGCGCGGACTGCCCGGGAACCACCACCACGAGAGCCGGGCCGCCCGGTTGCTGTTCGGCCTCTCGCTCGTCCCGAAGCTGCCGCCGCCGGTCACGCTCAAGCTGGCCTCCTTCATCCTGGAGTACTCGCTCAAGCACGGCGGCGCGCTGATGCGCTCCCTGACGCCGTTCTTCGGCGACGGTGCCTACTTTTCCGAGGACGCGGCGCCGCCGGGGAGCCCCCGCCAGGTCGGCGACGCGGCCGTCAAGGCGGAGATCCGCGCGCGCGTCGGGGGCTAAGTACTCCCAACTGGGCCGCCGATCTGGCCGCCGGGCGCCGCCGAGGGCCATTCCATAGTTATGTCTGCACCGCACCGCGTCGCCGCCGACCAATCCGTCCGCTCAGCTTACGTACAGGGATATCTCCCCCC
>CAJWOS010000474.1 GCA_913044235.1 uncultured Pseudomonadota bacterium | reverse complement strand
ACTAAGCTGTTCAACATCATCCAACCGGACGTCGCGATCTTTGGAGAGAAAGATTACCAACAGCTCGCTGTCATCCGACAAATGGCCAAGGATCTGAACAGGCCCGTCGAGATCGTCGGCGAGCTGGCGGCCATGGCCAAGCGCCTCCCCGTCGAGCTCGCGGAGCCAGACGTGCTGGAGTCTCTGGTGCTGCTGCTGCGCTCTCCCGACGCCGGCGTGCTGCACTCGGTGGTCGTCAGTCTCACCCGGCTCGCCATCCACGAGGATGGGGCAGGCGCCGCACACGCCGTGCTCGCGGCAGATAGTTCCTTCTTCTCGGGCAGCGTGCAGGGCTTCGTGACCCGCCGTGCAGACGACGACGCCGGCTCCGTGGAGTGGTCTGTTCCGGTGGGCCGGGCCATCCAGGCTCTCGCCTTCTCCGAGGAAGCAATCGTGGTGGGCAGCAAGCGTGGCATCGCTGTGCTCGATCCCGAGACCGGTGCCCTGCTCCGGGAGACCACCGGCATCGGCTCGGTCCACGAGCTCGTGGTGGCCGACCTGATTCCCGATCTGCCAGGCCTCGAAGTGGCTGCGCGTGCAGACATGGACATGCTCCATATGGAGTCTCTCACCACCGGCAGTGTGCTTTCGTCCAGCACCATCGGCACAGGCGGCGCGATGATGGTCTCCAACCGCACGGGTGTGCCCACTCTGCTCACGCCACTCCAGGCAGGGCATGTCGCGGCGTTCACCTTTGTGCGCGGCGGCAACGGATGGGTCCCCGAAGCCCAGTGGCTCTCCGAGTACCTCGCCCACGATGTGCGCGTGGTGCAGGAGGTGGCGCTCCGTGGTCGCCCAGTCCAGCTCACGGGGGGCACGAGCTACGGCGAAGGGCGCAGTCCGAGCCTCATCATCGACAATTTCTCCGGCCGACTCACCGCCATCGACCTGCAACCGCACATCACGGAGGTAAAGCAGATTGTGCCCTGGCGTGCGGATACGGTGCTGGTCGCCGGCACCCATCACCTCTTCGGAGAGGCCATCGTCGAGGTCGACCTGAGCAAAGGCTCGGTGGCGCTCTGGCATGACGGGGCCAGCAGTCTGGTGGTTCTTGAGCAAGGACGTCGGGCCGCCGTCTGGTGCCAAGGACTGGTCGATGAGCCGTCGATGCGCCTGGTAGATGGTTCCGGCACAGCCTTCCATACCGAGACGGGCCGCAACACATCATCGGCCATCAACCTGTTTGTCGACCAAGAGGAAGGCATCTACGAGCTCTCGGTGATGGACCGACAGTGGACCATCGAGCGCTTCGACCTCTTCACCGGTGCTGCGCTCGGCGAAACCAGCTGGCCCGTGCCCCTCGAGACCGTCCGAGCCGCAGGCAGCCTCTCACGGATCGACGCGGGTACCGACGCGTCGAGCTACCAGCCGTTCCTCACGAACGGGGCGCTCCTGGGCGACCACATCCGCGTCGCGACCCGCTGCGGGCGGTGGGTGGCCTCGACCCACATCGAATACGAGCAGGGGTCGCTCACGCACGACGGCAGCCCATCGAGCTCCAGACCCTGTGCCGTCGCTGAATGGGGCAACACCGCCTCGCAAGCACCCGAGTTCCCGCTTGTGTCCAACCTCCTGGGAGACCCACTCGCGAACAACTTCGGCAGCGACATCGATCTTGTCGACCTGCGCGGAGAGCCGAATGCGGTGATGTCGAGCCCCGGAGGACAGGTGGCCCGATATGCGATGTCGAGCGCGCTTGCAGCCGTCGATGCGGTCGAACCCGACGTTGTAGTGGATGTGGCAGGCGCACACACCACCCTCGCCGCATCGGACGAGATGGTGGTGGTTGGCTCGATGATGGCAGCCTCCGATGGGGGCACGGTTCACGTGCTGCACCCGAGCACGCTCGCAGTGCAAGCCCACTTCGACGCAGGCACGGTGCTCGCCGTCACCCAAGCCGATCTCGATCATGACGGGAGTACCGACATCCTCGTCGGCACCCAGAACGGCTGGCTGCGAGGCTACACGCCCTCTGGATCGTTGATCTTCGAGTGGTCAGCAGGCGACTTCGCGCTGGGCGAAAACGGAGCACTCCGTTCTTGGGAACACGATGACGAGACCATCGTGGCGGCCGCGGTGGCCGGTGGCTGGCGGGTCCTTGCGATAGAGTGATCCGCGAACCGGTGCCGACCCTTCCGACTCGATGCGCATCTCTGCGCTTCGGGTCCATGCAAGCCGTCGCGGGCGGATTCGGTCCTTGGAGATCTTCGTTCCCAAGGACTACATTTGCATTCAAGAATCTGCATCACCCCACCGAATCGCATTCCAGGGCGCAGCCATCCCCAATCTGGAGCCGATGATGGACTTTCGAAGTGTGACCGGAGCCATCACCCTGGCCGTGCTGTTGGTCGCAGCGGTGCTCTCAGGGAGCTCCCTCATTGTGTTCTGGAATACCCCCAGTGCATTCCTCGTCTTGGTTGGTGGAATGGCTGCCTGGTGGGGCATGGCAGGCAACAATGTGCCCACGCTCTTCCGGACCTTGAACGCCGACGCACCGACACCATCCGCCCTGGCGGCAGGCCTGGAGACCCTCCGAGCCGGCCGCACGGCTTTTTGGATGGTCGGCCTGGTGTGCACGCTCATCGGCTGGATTCAGATGTTCCAAGGCCTCGACGACTGGAATGCTTTCGGCCCCGCGATGGCTGTCTCGCTCCTCACGCTCCTCTACGCCATGCTGGCCGACCTGTTCGTGCTGTCGTCGATGAAGACCCGTCTGCGCATTCGACGGGCGGCCCTGAGCGAGATGACCCTTCGTCCTACGCAACTGGACCAGGAGCTCCACGCGTCGCGAGAAGCGATGGACGCGCTGCATCGAAGAGCTCGCGAGCGCAGTCCTCAGTCCTACTGAGCACCCAGTCCTCGCTTCACATCGCCACGGACCGGTGGACCGCACTGGGCCCCGGTTCCGCCCCCGACTCGATCGACTGCCGACCGCCCCATGGTCACCGGGCAGCCGAGGCCTCTTGAAGATCTCGCAGGGCCGCCATCGCACGGTCAGCCATCCCTTCCGGCACGAACAGGTGGTCGTGGTGCGCACCCGCGACCACGTTGCAGCTGACGCCAACCGCAGTCAATGCCGACGCGACCGCAGCGGTTAGCCCGACCGCCTGCAGATCGGAGTGCACGGTCAAGGTGATCCAGGCGGCCCGAAACAAGACGGATAGGCCGGCTTGTACCACGTGGTGCTCTGCCAGCACCAGAGTCAACCCTTCGGCCTCGCGCACCGTCACCACTGGTCGCAGCCCCGACACATCCCGCTCGAATGGAACGCTGCAGTACACCCAGGTGCCCGGCTGCCGTGTAGGCGACAGCGTGGCCAGCAGCCGGTCCAGATCCTGAATGGGACGGGTCATGGAACGCTTCCGTGCCTACGACCGAAACTGGCTGGGATGAGGCGCGAAGAAGTCCTCCCGCGGAGCCAGTGTGCGCAGACCATGGTGGTCAGGGTCTTCCATGAAAAACGTGAGCGGCTCGAAGATGTGGTCCCATGACCACAATCGTTCATCGAGGTTGAGCTGCTGTCGGATCTTCTCACAGCCGCCCGGAGCGATGGGATGCATCAGGGAGGCCGCCACCCGAAGGGTGTGGAAGCTATCGGCCAACGCTTGCGGCCAAGCGCTTGGATCGGCCATGCCAGCCTTGGAGCCGGCAGACCAGGTCTTGTTTGCCTGCCGGATGTAGCGCTCGGCCACACCGAAGGCCTGCGGGAAGCGCTTGTCGGCCATCAGGCGCTCGTAGTCGAGAAGTGACCGCTCGGCTGAAGCCAACACGGCACTCGCCGGGCGAAGGTTGGGCACCCGGCCCTCGGTATGGTCCTGACAGCCATAGAAACAGCTTCGGGCCAGACGATTGAGCAGCCCCGTGAGCACCTTGCCTTCCTTGAGCACGGGGTCGCCTTGCTTCTCCGGAGCATCGGGGTCAAACGGTCGCGGGCGGAAGCTCCCGTTCTTGTCTGCGAGCCCAAGGCTGATGAAGTGCGCCCGCAACTGGTCGGCGGTGTAGTGTTCGAGGAGCTCGCGTGCCATTGGGGGCTTCTGCGCACTGCTGCTGCTGGCCTTGCGCCCGAGAAAGAGCAAGTGTCGGTTCACCACAAGGTCGGTGACCTGCAGCTGCCCATCGGGCACATCCGCATCACAAGTGGCGCCCTGCGTGCCCAGGAACAGCGCCATCTGAGCCGGACCGTAGAAGTACACGTTGTCTTCGCCAATGATCTGGTAGACGTGGGCATCTTTGCTGCACCACCATTGCTTCCAGGCATCGGCAGACTCGCCCCGCGACTCGAGGACTGCCGCCGTGAAGGAAATGGGTGCCCACAGGGACTCCGGCCACACCCAGAAGCTGAGTGCTTCGCTCTGTTCAGTGTCCGGGACTGGCACGCCCCACGGCTCCGTGGTCGACAGTCGGAAGGGAACGAGGGTCTTTCCGTTGCGGAACTGGAGCCCGGCTTCGGCCAGCTGCTCACAGGCTCGGGCCCGCTCCGCGAGTGAGGCGAACCGTAGGGTCATGGACGAGCCGGGACTATCGACCTCGGTGTGGGGTGGCAGCGACGGACGCAGGACCTCCAGAGACTCGATGTGGCGCTTGACGACGTGCAGGTCGGGTTCGCCAAAGAATTCCCGCAGTGTGGCGAGCGTATACTTGCGGCTGCTGCGGTCGGCCGCGAGACCGTCCAGCCACCCCTGAAGCTCGGTGCGCAGCTCCGGCAGCTTGATGTACCAATTCGACACGCTCCGCAGCTCAGGCCGCTGGCCGGTGAGCGTGCTCGTGGGGTCGATCAGGTCCTTTGCGAGATACTGGTGCCCCAGGGAGCACTCGTCGGCGTAGGCATGCTCTGCGGTACAGCCCTGGATCGGACAGCGCCCACGCACCTGACGACCATTGAGAAAGGTCTCTCGCTCAGGGTCGTAGAACTGCTCCGTCGACATCAGCTCGAGGTGTCCGTTCTTCAACAGAGTATCGAAGAACCACCGACTGATTTCCTTGTGCCGCTTGCCGGCTGCGCCCAGAGCCGATGCCGCAAACAGCGTTGGCGCCACCTGGTAGTCGGCGAGCGTAGCCTTCTGCAGGTCGTGGTAGTGCTGCACGAGCGCTTCGAGCGACCCCTCAAATGCACCGCTCTCCACCATCTCACGGTGCTTCACCACGATAGGCGACCCGAAGCAGTCGGTGCCCGACACGAAGATGACGTTGTCGGCTCCGATGCGATCCTTGAGAAAGCGTGTGAGGACGTCGGCGTGCACAAACACACCGCCGATGTGGCCAAAGTGGAGCGACTTGTTGCCATACGGCATCCCGCCCGTAACGACGGCGCGCTTTGGGAAGCTCGGTCGGGGACGCTGGGGGCGAGGGCGCTGTGGACGCTGGGGACGGGACATAGGGGCTCCGTCAGGAGAACGAGGAGACCCGCGGCGTATCGCGTCTGAAGCAAAACGGGACCCATCCCGCGCACGTCAGCGCGGAAAGACGGGCCATCGTGATGGCCAGAGCGATGGCATGGTGGGTGCCCGCAGCTTGGCCCCCTCGGCGGCCAACGCAAGGACGATCCGAGCGGTCGATCAGAGGTAGTACATCATGTACTGCAGGATCTCCATCATCTCCGAGGTGCCATTCTTCGCCACCCGGAAGGTCGAGAAGACCACCTTGCCCTCACCGCTGGTGAAGCTGACCAGAAGGGGGGCATCGACCAGCTCATAGGTCTCGGTGCCGATCCGGTAGCTCACGTTTCCTTCCAAGTGGGTGGTGACCGCGTTCTCATCGACAGACTCGATGGGCGGCCAGACGGGAAATAGATCGGCGGAGACGTTCGCCGACGAATTGCGAGGCATCGACCTGCCCCTGATCCAAG
>CAJWOS010000473.1 GCA_913044235.1 uncultured Pseudomonadota bacterium | reverse complement strand
GGTCACCGAAGGAACCCCCCAGGATGTAGAGATCGGCGAGCGACGTGGTCACGACGGGGTCTTCACTCACGAGCAACTCGGTGAGGTCCACGTCGGCGACCACAGTGTCGAGGACGGCATCGAGCTGGCCCAGCACGTTGTCCGTGAGCCGAAACGCCAGTCCGTTTTCGATCGGGTCCAGTGCCGACGTGGATGCCCCCTGGATGAGGGTCGCGCGCGCACGCGCCCACGAGCCTTCGGCGTCCTGCGCATTTCCGAGGACCGGCCACAACGGGGAGTCCGGCCACGCCACGCTTGCATGGGGCACGTCAACCGACCAGACTCCTGCACTGCCCACATCCACGCCATTGACGTGGACCACAGTGTCGACCCCGCCAGACCAGGAGCCCTCTGCGGTCACCGAATCCGCGTCGAGAATCGCGCCCGACGTGGGTGCCGTCATGCTGAAGACCAGCGGCTCGACCGGAGCGTCTGCATCGACATCATCGCCGTTTTCAGCGGTATTCTGCGTTCCCTTCGCAGCGTTCTTGGCACATCCCAGCAGCGAGATGGCCATGATCATGGAAACCAGACGTGACATGGAAGCTCCACCCAAAATAAACGTTCAACCGCCAGCCAATCATCGGCCTGCCCCGTGGGTAGCACAGCAACACCCGCGCGCACCCCATGGAACGCTCCACTGTCACACGGCGTGGGGGGGAGCCGCCACCGGAATCCTCAGTGGTCGGCATGCTCCAGCGCGCCATCGAGGACCACCTCGCGCGCCGGTTCTCGCAAGTTGTACGACGAGCTCATCACGCGGCCATAGGCACCGGCCGTTCCGATCAACACCACATCCCCCTCCCGCGGAGCGCGCAGTCGACGGGCCCGCCCGAGGACATCCCCGGTCTCGCAGATCGGTCCGACCACATCCACCTCTTCCCACTCCGCCGCCCCATCGGTCTGCGACAGGTTCACGATGTCGTGCCACGCGCCGTATAGGGCGGGACGGATCAGGGTATTCATCCCCACATCCACGCCCACATAGCGAATTGGACCTTTGGTCTTTCGCTGGGTGACTCGAGTGAGGAGCACGCCCGCCTCGGCCACAAGGTACCGTCCCGGCTCAAGCCAGAGCCCGCAGCCATCGGGCAGCAGCGCCTGCAAAGAGGCAAGCGATGCATCAAACGCTGCGAGGTCGAGGGGAACCTGGCCGGGCTTCTCGACCACTCCGAGTCCACCACCGAGGTCGACTGTGCGCACGGTATCGGGGAAAAATGCCGCAATCACCTCAGCCAGCACGGTCCCGGTCCGCTCCCAAGCGCGTGGGTCGCGAATGCCACTGCCCACATGGGCATGCAGCCCCACCACCTTGACCGCGTGGGCCTCGCACAGGGCGACCAGCTCCGGCAGCTGCTCCTGCGAAACCCCAAACTTCGAGCGGGCACCCGCGGTCCGTACGTGGGCGTGGTGTCCCGCGCCGCCCCCCGGATCAATGCGCACAAATACCTCGCGCCCGGCAAACACCTCGGGCCACGCCGACAGCGGATGCAGGTTGTCCAAGGTGACCACCGCGCCGGCAGCAAATCCAGCCACATACTCCCGTTGATGGGCAAAGTTCGGTGTGAACAGCAGCGGCGCCGAAGACCCGACCGCATCCAGCGCGGCGCGTCCACGACGCACCTCTTCCGGAGACACACACTCAATGCCCAGACCGGCCTCGACGACGCACTTCAACAGCGCGGGATGAGCGTTGGCCTTCATCGCATACAGCACCGCAGCCGGGGTCCTCAGCGACATCAGTCGACGCGCAGCCGCGGTGACCACCGGGGCGGCATACACGTAGGCCGGAGTGCCGCGCTCCGCTTCCTTCAGCAGGACCGTCCGCGACCGCGTCCACCAAGTCTCACGGGTTGGGGGCGCCTGCGTCTCGGTCTGCTTCGGCTCCATCAGTGCGCTCCAGGTCGCCCCGAGCCAAGACGCGCCCTCCACCTCGGTGAGCAGTGCACCGTGGAGTTGTTGAACCAAGCGGTCCGCCTGGTCGTGGTCCACCACCACGGTCAGGTTCAGGTCATTCGCCGCCTGGGAAAGCAGGTGAATGCGCTGTTCCTCAAACAACTCGAACACCGGGGCCAGTCGATGCAGGATGGCGCGAATCCCCCGGCCCACGAGGCTCACAGCGGCCAGATGGGTGCGGGCCTCGGCGCGACAGATGCGATTCAGGCGCGAGAGCAAGGTGGTGAGAACATCTGGTTCCAGGGCCGTGCACGAGGGGTCCAGCGTGACTGTGACACTGCTCTCCGAGGTGGCCACGAGATCGATGGACAGCGACAGCGCCGAGAAGATGGCAAAGGCCTCCGCAAGAAAGCCCGGCTTCTGCCACATTCCCACAGTCTCCATCGACACCAGAGTGACCCCACCCCGAGACACCACCGCCTTGAGACCCGGTCCGGTCGGTGCCGAGCCCCCAATCTGCGATCCGGGCAGCTCCGGACGAGGAGTGCAGTGCACCGACAGCGGGATGCCTGCGGCATGAACCGGCGCGATGCATCGAGGATGGAGCACCTTGGCCCCCATCGAAGCAATCTCCTGGGCTTCTGCATAGTCGACCGACCGCAACAGACGGGCCGACGGAACCGCTTTGGGATTGGCCGTGAACAGGCCCGGCACATCAGTCCAGATCTCACAGCGACAGGCTTCGAGTCGAGCAGCGAGAATCGCCGCCGACGTGTCGGAGCCCCCTCGCCCGAGCAGCGCGGTGTCGCCCGTATCGGGCTGGCGCGCGATGAAGCCCTGCGTGACCACCACTGCACCGGCCTGTGTGAAGGCATACTGCAGGCTCGGATCGGGCGCCGACGTGCAGTGAGCCTGTAGGTACCTCTGGGCGGCCGATGCATCCGGCAGCGCAGCCGTCGTGAGATGATCGCGCACGTCCACCCACACGGCGTCCAGGCCATGGGCCTGCAGAGCTGCCACGCCGAGTCCCGTGCTCATCAGCTCTCCACACGCGAGCACCCGCGCCCGGAGTCGGGGAGAGACCTCTCCCACGAGATGCACTCCCTCCGCCATCCGCGACAAAAATGCGAGCTGCCGATCCACCGCCACCGGCAGCGTCACCCCAAGCGCATCCGCGAGGCGCTGGTGGATGGCGCGCAGCGCCTCGAGCGGCTGGGCATGTTCCCCGGCCAACGCTTGGTCGAGCAGGGCCACCAACCGATCGGAGACACCCGACAATGCGCTGCAGACGAGGATCGGTCGAAGCCCCTCGGAGCGGCGATGATCCGCCAGCTCAGCGATGATGCGCCACCGGTCGGCTTGGGCAACGGAGGTGCCGCCGAACTTCAGGACAACGAACGGTCGATGGGGAGAAGACGTCGAGTGCATCAGGCGCTCCGCTGGGGGCGAGCCGCCTATCGCCATGCACTCCGTCCCGGACTGCCGCATGCATGGATTTCCGTGGATGCCACACCCAGCCAAGGCGCCGGGCAGCCGGACCTCAGGTGCTGCGCGGCCGTCGCAGGAAGAACAGAGCCAGCGCTCCGACTCCCACCGCCACCGCCCACCACAGGGTCAGTCCCCGCACGATGGCGGTGATGGCCGCACCATCGGTCAGGGAGCCTTCGCCCAGCCGCGCCACGAGTCCCGCCATCGTGGCCTCTGCTACGCCCACGCCGCCCGGAACCAAGGCCGCTGCACCGGCCAGCAGCGGTCCGACATAGGCCAGCACGCTCTCGAGCATGGTGAGCTCGCAGCCCGATACGCCCATGGCCACAAGCCAGAGACTCACGCACTGTAGGAACCAAGCCACCACCGACAGCACCACCGCCGGCAACATCACCGACGGTCGAGAGAGCGCCCGGAGGGTAGAGAGCAGCCGCTCCACGAGGCCCCCCACCTTGTCGCCCAGGGGCAGCCGCCGAATCACCTTCACCACGAGACCGCCAAGCGGGGGAAACAAGAGCACGGACAGTGCCGCGCCCACGCCCAACCAGACCACGCCCGCCACCAAAGCCACCGAGGGGTCGGCAAGGGCACCCACCCCCAGCAGGAAGGCCACACCGAGGAGGTCGGTGATGCGCTCGGCCACCACGACCGACGACACCGCGGACACCGAAACGCCATACCGATCGGCCAACAGACCCGGCTTCAGCAGCTCACCGACCTTGCCAGGGGTGAGCGACATCGAGAATCCCGCGAGGAAGACCAACCACCGATCCACCAGCGGCGCCTTCACATCCAGAGCACGCAAGTAAAAGTCCCAACGCAGCCCACGCAGCACGAAATTGCCGGTGGATGCCAGCAGAGCCAGGCCCACCAAAGACCCCGGTATGGAGCCCATCGCCGACACCACCGCATCCCCATCTGAGAACATCGCCAGCACGGCATACGCGCCGACAGCAATCACAGCTCCGATGGCGAGGGGACGCGCCAATGCGGGGAGGCTGTTGCGGGCAGACGGCGCAGTGGGTTCGGGGGGCACGGAGATCTCTCGGATTCCAGCCCCCTTACTCGCTCCTGGAGCCGGCTGCATGGTTGGTGAGGACCCCCTCGGTCGTCTATGGTGGGAGCGATCCCTGTTCCCCATCCTCGGAGCGACATCGGATGCCGGTCCACCAAGCCCACCAAATGCCAATCCTCATCGCGGCTTCCGTCTTTTTCATGGCATGTGACCCGCCCAAGGAAGACAACACCCGGTCCGCCCCTCCCCCCCCCGTCGATGCCGATAGCGATGGCGTGCCCGAGGAAGAAGACTGCAACGACGCCGACCCCACGGTGTACCCCGGCGCTGATGAAGTCTGCGGCGGAAGTGACGAAGACTGCGACGGCACCGTGGACGAGTCGGATGCAGTCGACGCTGGCACCTGGTACTTCGATGAAGACAGCGATGGATACGGCAATGAAGCACGACCACAGAACGCTTGCACCCAGCCTGCCGACACCATCGAGACCGGAGGCGACTGCAACGACGCAGATCCGCTCATTCATCCCGAGGCGACCGAGATTCCCTGCAACGGCATCTCGGAGTCCTGCGACGGAGACGGTGGCGTGCGGGTGCCCGAAGACACGGCTTCGGTCCAGCTGGCGGTGGATGCCGCCGGTGCCGGTGGCTACGTGTGCATCGGCGCCGGAAGCTGGTCTGGAGCACGCATCACTCAGCCCGTTCACATCGTGGGCGTGGGTGGATACGAGGCCACCAGCATCGACGGCAACGAACGAAATTCGGGACTCGTGATCGACGGCGCCCCCGGCACCATCATCGAGGGCATTTCCTTCGACAATGGCCAGGACACCTTCGGTGCCGGCCTTCGGATCCAAAACAGCGACGAGGTTCGGGTCCAGAGCTGCAGGTTCAGCAACAACGAAGCCCTCGCAGACGGCGGCGCACTGTCTATCGAAAACAGCAACGACCTGTTCATCACGACCAACCTCTTCGAGCGCAACGAAGCCCGCGGTAACGGCGGGGCCATTCGAATCCTTGACAGCGCGCGCACCGAGCTCACAAACAACACCATCACCCGCAACAACGCTGAAGAAAAGGGAGGCGGACTGTGGCTGCTGCGAGCCAGTGAGACACTGCTCACTGGGGCCCAGCTCCAGAACAACAGTGCCGATCAGGGTGGCGCTCTCGCAGCCCAAGACGGCGATGCACTGGTGGTGGAGATTCTGTCCGTCATCAACAACACCGCCAGCTCGACCGGCGGCGGCATCAGCCTCAGCGGTGAGACCAGTGCCCGACTCTCCGAGCTCACCGTTCGCGCCAACACGGCCGAGACCGGCTCCGGCGCGCCAGAGCTCTTCTTCGACTCCTTGGCGCCGGAGCCGGAGAAGGCGAAGGAGCGGAATTGGGAGTTGTCCATATGTATTTGCTTGGACAAGGTGCTGCTGCGCGTGGTGGATCGCGGACG
>CAJWOS010000472.1 GCA_913044235.1 uncultured Pseudomonadota bacterium | reverse complement strand
AGCCGCCGCCACCACGGCCGCCGCCATCACGGGACCCGCCGCCGCCGCCACCACGGTAGCCGCTGCCGCCGCCATCACGGTACCCGCCATCACGGTGGCCACCACCACTTCGACCGTAGCGTCGGTCGTCCGACTGCTCAGCCTCACCGCCCCCCTGCGACCATCCCCCCTCACGTCCGACAGGCTCCGAAGCGGACGGTGCGCTGCGCCGCCCTCGACCGTCGCGGTCCCGACCAGGCCCGCGATTGTACGAGTCGAAGGATGGCGCTCGACGTTCGCCATCCGCCCCACGAGGAGGGCCGCCTGGGGAGTGTCTGCGATAGCCGCCTCCTCGGTCTCCGTCACGGCTTCGCCCGCCGGGCCGATCAGATCCGTAGCCGCCTCCGGGTTCACGACCACGTGGTGGCCGATCCCCTCTCGGTGGACCACCGCGACTCGGTCCCCCGCGTCCGCGGTTGTCCTCGCGTGCTTCTCGCACCGAGATGGCCCGACCGCCAAGGCGGCTTCCATCCAGCGAAGATGCCGAAGCCTGCGCTTCGTCCTCGGTGGACATCGTGACGAACCCGAAGCCCCGGCTGCGGCCGGTCTCCCGGTCGCGAACAACAACTGCATCGACCACCGTTCCGAAGGCTGCGAAGGCTTCTTGGAGGTCGTGCTCGCTCGCGGACCATGGAAGACCGCGAACGAACAATTTGGTACCCATGACGCGCTCGGTTTTGTAGAGACGGAGGGTCCCGCTTACACAGCGGACTGGTTCGGGGAAGACTCCCCCTTACATCTTGATGCTATCTCTCGCGGAGACCATCGGATCATTTTGTCAACGAAAGGCCACGCGCTCAGCCGAGACGCTGCTCGCTTGGCCAAGGAAGTACCTCAACCCGAGTCGGCCCAGGCCGTCCCCCCTCGACGATCATCCCCACAACAGCGGCATCGTCGCACCCAGCGGCCCGCAAGCTCTCGACCACCGCATGTGATTGACTCCCCGGAACCGCAACCAACATGCCACCCGCCGTTTGCGGATCAAACAGAGCTTCCACGATCGGATCGCGCTGTAAAGGCGGTGCAACAGTCAACACAGGCGCCTCGATTCGGTTCTGCTCGTGAAACGAGCTTCGCTCTCCGGAGCACAACAATGTTCGAGCGCCCGGTAGCAGCGGCACCCTCTCCGCATGAATGATGGCCCGTTCAGATGCACTCGCAAGCATCGTGAGCAGATGTCGTGCCAGGCCGAATCCTGTGACGTCTGTCGCCGCACCGACGGTGAAGTCTCGGAGGGCAGTCACATCCGCCTGATTGCTCGTCACGAGATGCCGATGCAACGCAGCCACCCAGGACCCGCAAGCACGCCCCGCCATGTGCGCATGCAACAGAACACCCGTACCGAGCGGACGCGTGAGCACAAGGTCCATTCCGGCTTGCGCACCACGCGTAGGCCAGAGGGGATGCTCTCCGTCGGGCACGCCCGTGACCGAGAGTCCAATCTTGAGCCCCTCGCCCACAGTGGTGTGCCCTCCCACCAGGGCAACCCCCAAAGAGTCGGTCACACTGCGAACCCCCGCCAGCGCCTGTGCGAGCGTGGAAGCGCCATGCGCCTGGGGCACTTCCACGACTGCGAGTGCAAACCGAGGCATTGCTCCCTTCGCATAGACGTCATTGAGTGCGTTGACTGCAGCGACACGTCCAACCAAAAAAGCATCCCCGGAAAACGCCGGAAAGGCGTCGACGGTCTGGATCAGCAAACCTCCCTGGTGTCGCAGGACGGCGACGTCGTCTCGTGCATCGACACCGGCCACCACGTCTGGGTCGTCCGGAGGCGCAGGAAGCAGCGAAAGCGCTGCACGCAGGGGTTCATCGGCCAGCTTCGCCGCGCATCCCCCACACACCATCTCTTCGTCCATCGAGGGCATCCCTGCGTCGAACGCCACCCGTGGATTCCCCTGTTCATCGAGAACCTGAAACTTCTCCATGAACGATCGGTCAATCCAGTCTTTGAGCCGAAAGAACAAAGGCCCCTCGGCCGCCCAGCTCCCCCGCGTGGCGACCGCCCGGCCGTCACAGGTATTGAGCAGCGCCAGGAAGTTTTTTTGGGGCCGAAAAGACTTTCGCTCGCGCGCATCGGAAGCCACGAGCAAGTTGTGCACCAGGATCGGCCCCGCTCGCACCGCATAGACTCCCGCACGCGGTACTACCGGTCCACCTTCCAGCACCGCACAGTCACCGGCCGCAAACAGGTTCGAATGACCGACCACCTGAAGCTGGGCATCCGTGCGAATGAATCCACGATCATCGATCGGAAGCCCGCTATCAGCGCCCAATCGGTGCGCCGCCGCACCCGTGGCCCAGAGCGTAAGGTCTGCAGGGAGCAGTGAGTCGTCCGATAGCCTCAGCATCGCGGACTCGGCCCCCACCACCCGCGCACCTGTCCGCACCTCGATGCCACGCGCCTTGAGCCGCTGAGTCACAAGCATGGCTCCCCGACGCCCCCCTCGAACGCGGGGCCCATGCTCGGCGAGAAGCACAATGTGGGCCATTCGCCCCTCTGAGCGCATGCGGGTCTCGATAGCGAAGGCCAGCTCGCATCCCGCGGCTCCCCCACCCACCACGACCACCCGCAGCAGCGAGGCTGCCGACACGCGGATCCGCTCGAGCAGGCGCGGCTCGAGGTCATCGATGGGCCTCGTGGGCACCACATGCGCGGAAACGCCGAGAATAGAGAGACCGGAAACGGTTGATCCGATGTTGATGCTGCACAAGTCCCAGGGCAGCAAAGGACGTCCATCTCCAAACTCCACGGCTCGCGCCTGCGCGTCCACTCGGGTTGCAGGGCTCAAGACCACGGTCGCACCTGCTCGACGCGCCAGCGGAACGAGATCGATTGAGATGTCGTGCGCGGAATACTGTCCGGCGACGTGCCCTGGAACCATGCCCGAGTACACCGCCGTTGGGTCCTTGATGACCAGCGTGACCCGTCGGCTCGGTTCGGGATGCATCACCAGTCGGCGCAGCACCTGGACGTGCGTATGTCCTCCTCCCACAAGGACCAGGCGTTGGCTGGGCTTTGCCTTCATGTCAGCTACGCACTCCGATTCTTGCGTGCCTGCACCGTAATCGAAATCCGACAGAAGCTGCTACGCGAAGCCGCAAGCCCACCTCGGAACTCGACGTGCAGCGCCCTTTGCACCGTCGCGCACATCGTTCCGCCTTCTTTCATCACCAACAAATGAGAGACCCGAGGATGGGGTCCTCGGGTCGTGCTTTCGAAGTGGTCGGGGAGACAGGATTCGAACCTGCGACCCCTTGAACCCCATTCAAGTGCGCTACCAGGCTGCGCTACTCCCCGAAAAAGCTCCCGCTCAGTAATAGAGGTATCCCTCTGCGGCAAGGAAATTTACCGGTGCGCCAAGTCCAGCTCGACCTGATCTCGCATCTCGTGAATGCGGTCGCGAAGTGACCGTGCGCGGTGCAAAGCCGCCTCCACTCGCGAAACGTCGACAGTGGGCTGCGACTCCACGCCCTGTTCCATCGCTCTGCGGGCGCCCGCGATGGTGTAGCCCTCATCGTGGAGCAGCGACTTGATTCGAAGAAACCGTGCGAGGTCGGGTTGTCGATAGACGCGCTGACCCGAGGCGCTCCGCTCGGGCTTGAGCCGGAACTCACTCTCCCAGTAGCGGAGCACGTGCGCGTCGACTCCAACCAGCGTGGCTACCTCGCCAATTCGATAGCTGGCCGCCTTCGAAGGCTCAGCGTCCGCTTCGACGGCCGCATTGGAGTCATGATCTGCGCTTGCCGGCTCTGGTGCTGAGGTGTCTGCCGACAGCTCGTCGTCGATGTCATCCACCGCCCGCCGGAGCGCATCGGCCAAGCGGCTGGGTGATGCACCACCGCGTCCGCGACGCCCTGAGCTCGTTTTTTTCGTCGTCATGGCTGCTCCGAATCCTGCTGGGAGTTCGCGCTCAATTCCTCGACCGGCGCGGCCGAAGGCTGATCGACCAGTTCTTTCAGCCCTCGTGCGGGCTTGAATATGACGACCCGTCGTGCCTTGTGCTCCACCGGCTTGCCCGTAGCGGGATGCACTCCCATCCGCCCGGCCCGCTGCCGCACCGAAAATTGGCCGAATCCGGTGAGACGAACATCATCCCCTGCAACCAGCGAACGATGAATCGTGGTCAAAACCGTCTCAAGGCAATCCACCGCGTCGGTGCGGGACAAGCCCACATCGCGTCGCAGGCGGGCCACGATCTCGGCACGCGTCATCCGCATTCGGTCCGGCCGACTCACTCTTCCGGCTCCTGGTTGGGCGAGATGGTCCACAGCCGAAAGGTCAGCATGTCTTCCCGTACTTCGCCTTCGCTGCCTTCACTTTCGAGCGTGATCAAGTACACGCCTTCATCCGCGCTATCCTGCTCGAGGTCGTATTCATCGGCCCCGCGCCGCTGCGAAGACAATCGCACCGAAGCCCGATCGACAACATCCTGGTACTCGTCATAGACCTCGACCACGAAGTCGTGATTGGTCCCAATCGGACCGCCGCCAGGGTCAACCCGCGCAAGTCCAACCTCGACCTGTCCGGTGCTGCTCATCAAGGGAATCTCGATGGGGTCGAGCAGCACATCGGTGCCCACCTGCAGCGACATGGTGTCATTCGTGGAATTGTACTGGTCGTACTGGATGCCCTCGTCCTTGTTGCAGGCGACAGCGGACAGCAACAACAAGGCAACGCCGACTGCCGGACGCTTGGAGCGTTTGGACAACCGGCGACGGTGTGCGGACAAAGCCGATAAACGCATGGTGAACCTCCATGGGCTCGCCACACGGTACATCAGGGAGCCCAGTACGTGACCGAGGAACAGGGAACCGGCCGCAAACGAGCGACCGGTGGCTCCCGAAAGTTCAGCCCTGCGCGGCGCGGGCGCGGTCTACGATGGCCGAAAAAGTACTCGGGTCGTGAATCGCGAGCTCAGACAGCTGCTTGCGGTCGAGACCAACACCTGCGAGCTTCAGGCCATGCATGAAGCGGCTGTAGTTCATTCCCAAGGGACGAAGCGCAGCGTTGATCCGGACAATCCACATCCGACGGAACTGCCGCTTCTTTTCCTTGCGTCCGCGGAACTTGTAGGACTGTGCCTTCATCACGGCCTGATGGGCCTGGCGAAGGTTGTTCCGACGTGCGTTGAAGAAGCCCTTCGAACGCTTGAAGAGCTTGCGAAGACGGGTCTTACGAATTTGACGGCGCTTGACGCGTGCCATGGTGACTCCTTTGTGGACCGTTTCCCAGCCAGCGTGGTGGCGGTGACGGCGGGTCTATTGGTGAGAATTAGCCGTTGGGCAGAAGCTTCGCGACATGTCCGGCATCGCAGTCGGCGAGATAGCCAGCCTTGCGGGCCTTTCGCTTCATGGACTTGGACTTCTTCTCAAGGATGTGACGCATCTTTGCGCGCTTGAACTTCACCTTACCGTTGGCGGTGAGGCGAAAGCGCTTCTTGGCGCCGCTGTGGGTTTTCATCTTGGGCATGACGACTCCGGTCGCTCCGCTGGGGCTACTTCTTGCGCGGGGCGAGAATCATGAACATCTGACGGCCTTCCATACTCGGCCGTGTCTCGACAACACCAACATCCGCGACTGCTTCGGCCACTTCGCGACACCGGTCATTGCCGATGTCGCGGTGGGCCATTTCACGTCCGCGGAATCGGACGGTGACCTTCACCTTGTTTCCCTCTTCCAAGAACCGGCGGGCATGCTTCGCTTTAACTTCGAAGTCATGTTCGTCGGTCTTGGGGCGAAGCTTGATTTCCTTGACCACGATGGTGGTCTGGCGCTTTCTCGCTTCGCGTTCTTTCTTCTGCTGTTCGTATTTGATGCGCCCGAAGTCGCCAAGCTTGCAGACCGGCGGGCGTGCATTCGGGGCAACT
>CAJWOS010000471.1 GCA_913044235.1 uncultured Pseudomonadota bacterium | reverse complement strand
CGAAGGCGGCACCGGTGGAGGCGCGGGCGCCTTCGGCATCGACAACGAACGCAGAGACGCCTTGGTCGATGCCGCCGCCGACGACCGTACCGACGATCGCACCGACGAGGGCGAGTCCGTACCGGCGACCGATGGTGCGGCGCTGCGCGACACGAGAGACCTCGACGGCGAGCCCGTACCCTCCTCGATGCCGTCCCTCTCGTCGCGGAGCGCCTCCACCTGCTTGGCCAGCTTGGCGATTTTCTCCGTAAGCTGCAGAAAGTTCTTCTCGATACTCGCGGTCATCGCAGCGTTAACGTCTGCCGCGGCCTCCTCTTCGGCCCGCCGGCGCCCAGCGGCCGGAAGTCCGGCGGCGCGACGAAGGCCGGGGGCCCGTTGTTCGGGTGCGGCACGGCGCCCGGCGCGTGGCGGAGCTCGACGGCCAGACTGTCTTCATCGACTTTACGGCCGACTGGTGTCTGACGTGCAAGGTCAACGAGAAGACGGTTCTCAACACAGCCACTGTGCGAAATGCCATGCAAGCATCCGGTGTGGTGCCCCTGAAGGCCGACTGGACACGCAAAGACGAAGTCATCACCAAGTGGCTGCAGAGGTACGGCCGCGCAGGTGTACCGTTCTACCTGGTGATTCCAAAGAACCGGTCGATGGAGCCGATAGCGCTTCCCGAAGTCATTACGCCAGACCTTGTCGCGGAGGCTTTGGCTCGCGCGTCAGGATGAGTCTCGCTGAAGCTGAACCCCCTGCGATGTCCGGATGATGGGAGCCTTGTGGCCACTTGCTCCGGGGCTTGTCGAGCGGTGCAGTTGGTAGCGGAATCATCCGGTGCACGCTTCTGTATTGCCGCGCGGGCTTCAGTTCGGTAGACGGGACGGGCTCATTCCACTCGCGACTGGAGTTCTGGATGTCCGGACGCTCGAAGGGTTTCGACCCGCTCTCGAACTTGTTCACTGACGCTGCGGCGGCTCCATCGGCTCCTGCCGAAGGCGGTTCGGTACCTGCAGCTGCGGCGCCGGAGCCAGTAGACCCTGCAGCGCTTCCGCCGACAGCCCCACCGCCGGTGGAAGCAGCAGAGACGGTCGACAAGATCGCGCTCGCAAAACGGCTGGCTGCGGAGGCACAAGCCCGTAGTGCAGCACCCTCAGCGGCCGACAAAGTGGCTCTGGCCAAAAATCTCGCTGCAGAGGCGCAAGCCAAGGCGACGCCACCCGCGCTGCCCCCTCCGGACAAGGCGGCGCTTGCGAAGGCGCTCGCGAAGGCGGCGCTCGCCAAGTCAGGCGCGGCGCCCAAGGCTCCCCAGGCTGCAAAGCCGCAAAAGAGCCTGGCGGAGCGGGCGCCCCGGTCCCTCTCCGAACGCGCCGGCGGAGGGCGTCGAATGTCTGCGCTTGAGGCGGCTCGCGCTGCGGCAGCAGACGAGGCGGCCCGGAAGCAGGCAAGTGCCAAGGGCAAGCGGCCCGCGTCGGCGGCAGCAGCACCACGAACCTCAGCCCAAAGCACTGCGACTGGGCTGTTGGGTGGTGTCCTCGGTGCCGATATCGAAGAAGGCGCACCGCGGCTTGCACAACAACGAGAACTGCTCACCGCTCTGTGGAAGGCGCACACCCAGCGCCACGTTCAAGACAAAAGATGGAATGTTGCCGGCAGTTGCGCGGCCGTGGTGGATGCTCTGGGTCGACTGAGCCTGGGTGAGCTCGCGGCCGTACCGGTGAAGGCCGACGCAGCAGACCTCCTGGTCTGGGTCGACCTGAGTCGCCGCTCCATTGTCGCCGTCATCCCTGATGGTCGCACCTATCTCGCTGGTCTGTAGGGAGCGGTCTCGCCGCGCTGGTGCTTCAGGGGCGGGGCGGCGGTGGCTTGAGTGGTGGATGATTGGGCTGTGGGGGTTCTGATGCGCTGGGGGGCGGATGATGCCCCTCACGGGAAGGGGTGCGTCTTGGGTCTGGGCCCCGCAAGGCATCGAGGCCCAGGCGAGTCCATCCTGCCCGAGCATCAGGGCCATCCACCAACGCAGACAACAACGCGCGGATGGTCTCGGGGTCCATGCCGTCCTGGTGCTGGAGAGGGGCCACCTCAATGGTGGAACCAAAGGCGAGATCGGGTGCAAAGGGGTGCGTGGACAGGGTGTCGCGCGCGAGGAGGGTCGCCGACTGCACGGTGACCGCTGACTGGACGGCGCCAGACTCCAGGCTCTCGCGGAGCTGTGCGGCTGTGCGGAACGAAACCACGCGGCCTTCTATGCGATCCCAGACGCTTGTGGCCCGTAGGGCTTGGGCCGCCATTTCTCCTGCCGGAAGATCGCTGGTCATGAGTCCCAGAGGACCATCAAGGCGAACGGCCAGATCCCGCGGGTCGCGAATGAGGGCCCCACCCGGTGCGGCCACAAAGACCAGCGGGTCGTGCGCGATGGGGCGTCGGTCCGCTTCATCCACGTGGCCATCCGAGACCAGAGCGTCCATCCAGCGGATGTCGGCTGAAACGAATACGTGGGCAGGGGTTCCTCCATTCGCCTGCCGCAGCAGCCGTTCGGGCGGGTCGAAGCCGATCCGCACCGGAATTCCGTGAGAGAGCTCCCATCCCGCGACCACCGGTTCGAGCACAGGCTGCAGCGAGCGGGGTGCGAGGATGCCGACATGCGCGGGATGTTCGGCGCCGCCACAGGCAACGAGCCACAACAGCGGCATCAATCGTCGACTGAGCATGGCGCGCGCCCCCATTCAGACTCTCGCCAGCGGTGGAGCGTCCAGCAGCTCCACAGTCGACGCCGGTGGTCTGCGAGGCCCATCTGATGCTCGCGGATCACAACGCGCAAGCGGTCTGGCGGTACCAGATCGGCCACGGCTTCGACCATGGGTTCCAGTGCAGAGGGAGCTTGGGTAGCGAGCCAGGGTCCGACCGGTGCGCCAAACCCCTTTTTGGGACGACGGCGGGTGAACTCAGGAACCAATGGTGCCGCGGCAGTCTTGAGCACTCGCTTGCCGCGGAAGACCCCGCCTCGAGCGAGGGAGCGAGCCCCTGGGAGTCCCACTTTGTGGTCGATGCCGATGTCTGCTGCCAGCTCTACCACTCGGTGGTCGAGAAACGGACTGCGGACTTCCACACCATGCGCCATGCTCGCACGGTCCACCTTTACCAAAACGCCATCTGCCAGATACAAGCGCTGGTCGAGATGTAAAGCTCGACTGGCGGGATCCGCGTCTCGTGCGCCATACGCCGCATCCGCAAGGAGCCCGTCGAGCGCCTGCCTGGCACCAAGCTCTTCGGGCAGCCATGCCCCCATCCAGGTCTGGTGGCGCCATGGAAAGTCCTCGTGCACCGCCTCGAACAGCCGGCGGGCCATGTAATCCTTCGAGACGCCCCCCTGTTGCACGCGTCGACGCGACAGCATTCTGCGAGCCGCGGAGGAGCCAACCCGCAGCAGGGGCACCAGTCGATGCGCAAGAGTGGTGGGATAGCCGGCGAACAGCTCGTCGGCGCCGTCGCCGGACAAGACGCACTTGATTCCTGAGCGCGCAACCGCATCCATCAAGAGCCATGTGGGCAGCAAGGAACTATCAGCGAGCGGCTCGTCCATGTGTGCGAACACACGTGCGGAGAGCGCTTCGATGTGGGGCGCCTCAAGTGGGATCTGTTGATGAAAAGTGCCGATCGCCGCTGCTGCGGATCGGGCGTGGGGGCCTTCGTCGAACGTGGGGGTGCGTATGCTCACGCCGAAGCTGGTCAACGGCTTGCTCAGGTGGGCTTGGGCGAGCGCACAAACAAGTGTGGAGTCGATGCCTCCTGAGAGCAGGCTGCCCACTTCCACATCGGCACGAAGACGCTGGAGGACGGCGACTTGGAGCGATCCCCGAATCGACTTGGCCCATTGTCCGTGGTCTCCACCGCGGCCAGCTCGGGGCACGGGTGGTTCGTACCAGCGGTCGACTTGAGGGTCCGTTTCGCCCCAGTGGAGGCGTCCGCCCGGTGGAAGCTTGTGGATGCTGCGCCACGGGGTGAGGGGCGAGGGAATGTATTCCCAGAGCAGCAGAGCCTGGAGGGCCGTCGGGTTGCTGACCCATTCGACCTCTGGCACGGGACGCAAGGCGCGAAGCTCGGAGCCCCACACGAGTGTACCGTTGCCAGTGATGGTCCAGTAGAGGGGTTTTTGCCCCATCCGGTCCCTGAAGAGCCAGAGCTGGCGAGTCTCGCGATCGACGATGGCGAGCGCAAACTGGCCCACCAGGCGGTCCACCGCTGTGTGGATTCCCACCTGCGCGACCAGTTGGGCCACCGCCTCTGCGTCGCCTTCACCTCGAAAGGGTACCCCTTCCGCTTCAAGTTCCTGTCGGATCCGTTCGTGGTTGTAGATCTCACCGTTCAGGCACACGTGAAACCGCCTGGAGGCGTCTGTTGCCGGCTGGATGCCGCCCCGCACGTCGACGATAGCCAGTCGACGAACCCCGAGTGCTGCGATGGGAGTGGAAGCGGTGCCCGTGGCTTGCACGATGGATGTCCACGACTGGTCGGGGCCTCGATGAGTCAGCGACGCAGTCATCTGGTCGAGCACAACCTGCACTCGCGCAGAATCTTGGATCAGCCCGTTCCGGCGAAACATCCCGGTGATGCCACACATCGAGAACCCTTCAGGCGAGACGGATGCCGCGGCCACTCGCGGCTTCGTCGGTGATGGTCTCGGCTTCTGGAAGGTTCTTTGCGCGCCGGATGCGGTAGGGCGCCTTTTCTTGAATTTCGTAGTGCATCCGAATCAAGACCTCAGCGATGATCCCGAGCGTGAGCTCGATGACGCCAGAGACGGCCAGTACGGGTCCGCAGACCGCCAGCACGGCCGCAAGCAGGGATGCCCCCGAAGTCCATGCGAACAGCGCAGCGAGAACGGCAAGGGCACCACCGAGGATGAAGGAGAATCCAAGCCAACCGAAGAAGTAGATGGGCGTCACGTAGAAGTCCCGCAGGAACTTCACGGTGGTGAGGTCGAGAAGCACCTTTGGGATGCGCCATAGACCGTACTTCGACGCACCGCGGATGCGGGGATGATGCCGGACAGGCACCTCGGTGATCCGTGCTCCCGCCCACGTGACGTAGATGGGAATGAACCGGTGCATCTCGCCGTAGAGCGGAATTCCGTGGATGTATTCGCGCCGATACACACGCAGCGTGCACCCGTAGTCATGAAGGTGCACGTTTGACAGACGCGAGATCAGGCCGTTGGCAACGCGGCTGGGGAGCGTCCGCGTGAGCATGGCGTCCTGCCGATCACGCCTCCATCCGCAGACCACATCGGCCTCGTCGCGCTCCAGATACTTGAGCATCTCTGGGATGTCGGCGGGGTCGTTTTGCAGGTCGGCGTCCATTGTGACCAGTACGGGGGCGCGCGCGTGGTGAATGCCTGCAGTGAGGGCGGCCGTCTGGCCGTAGTTCCGCACGAAATGGATCACCCGAGCGCGCGCATCGCGTTCGGCCAGCTCGTCGAGCTTGCGTGCGGTGCCGTCAATGCTGCCATCGTTGACGTAGATGACCTCGAAGTCGATGCCGACGAGGGCATTGGTGATGGCTTCATGCAGCGGGTCGACGTTGCCCTCTTCGTCGAAGACGGGCACGCAGACGCTGACGGCCGGCAGGACGCCTGACGAGAGGGAGGTCATTGGGCGTTGCCCGCCGGTGCATCCGCCGGTGTGGGGTCACTGCCTGGCTGCGAGCCCTCAGCACCGGGCTGTGGTGGTGCACCGTCCGGCGCGGGGCTTCCACCATCCGCTGGGGCGCCATCGGGCGGCGGACCATCGGGCGGCGGACCATCGGGCGGCGGACCATCCGCAGGGGGGCCATCGGGAGGAGGTTCGCCGTTCGCCTGCCCACCACCGCCACCCGGCGTAAACGTGCCAAGGTCCGGCTCGTCCGTCAGGATCAGATCCAAGCCGGTGATG
>CAJWOS010000470.1 GCA_913044235.1 uncultured Pseudomonadota bacterium | reverse complement strand
TCTCGGGTGTGCACAGCGAGGCCTATCTTCGCAGGAAGGCCGGGACGAAAAAACTCCGGGCTACCAATGCCCGGCAGCTTCCTATAACCATCCTAGCGCCTCTGCGCCGCGTGGCGCGGGGCATCAGATGTTGGTTTACTCGGAGAGCTGTCGACCATAGAAACCCGTGATATCGTCTATATCGCCCTTTTTGCAGCCATCGTCGCCGCGCTGCTGAGATGGCCGCTGCCTTCGATGGCGGCGACGACGGAGGGTCCGACCCGGTGGCGCAAGACACCCGGCTGGCAGGCTCGGTGTCCTACACCTCGGACTCCGATTCCGTACGCGTGAGCTCCAGCTGTGACCTCGACATCGTCACCTACACCCCCTCGGGGACAGCGGTGGGCGCGGTGGTGATCTCCCACGGGTTCATCCGCTCGGGCGATCAGATGAAAGGCTGGGCGGAGCACTACGCCAGCTGGGGAATGGTCGCCATTGTGCCCGACCTGTGCAACTCCTCAATCTCCAACACCGACCATGAAGCAAACGCCGAAGACATCGTCGAGCTCGTGCGTCAGCTCGGCGTTGGTCCGGTCGCGTACGTGGGACACTCTGCAGGTGGACTGGCCAGTGCGATCGCGCTCTCGCTCGACTCCAGCGCTGTGGGTGGCGTGGGCCTCGATCCCGTCGACAGCGGCAGCCTGGGCGCCAATGCGTCGTTCAGCAGCAGTTTCGTGGGCCTCTTTGCGGAGCCGGGCATGTGCAACTCCCGCTCCAATGGCGTGGACATGGTGAATGCCGGGGCGCTGTTGGTCGCTGAGTCTGGCCACTGTGACTTCGAGAGCCCACGGGATCCGATCTGTGAAATCGCATGTGGACAGTCCAACCCCAACTTCACGGATGAAGATCTCGAGGATGCCATCCGCGGATTCAGCACCGCAGCGTTGCTCGGAATGTTCGGGGACTCGACCACCTACGACGCCTGGTGGACCCGTGGTGGTACCCACTACGACGCCTTCGTTGCATCCGGTGCCATCTCGCCGATGTGACCTGCGGCCGTGCATGCGCTTCGCAATCGGAGTGGAGCGCTTGGGCGGATGGTATAGACGGCCGGTACCCCTTGTGACCTCGGAGGTCCCCTGACCGGCCGCGCTGCTGCATCCTGGCTTGCTCGCTTGGGCCTCTTGGTCGGCGGCTTGTGTGTGGGGCTCGCCCTCGCAGAGCTGGGGGCACGGCTTGTTGCGCCCGACGGTGCGGCAGAGCTGCTGTTCCCATCTACCGACAACACGCCCGAAGGGCTGTACATCAACTCCAAGCGCCACGTTGCCGTGTCCCAGCCGGGGTTTGTGGGTGTGACCGGTGCGGGCGTGGATGTGCACATCAATGCCGCTGGACTGCGAGGTCCAGAGCTGTCCGAGCGCGTCGAGTCCGACCGATGGCTTGTGCTCGGCGACTCCTTTGTGATGGCCCTGCAGGTTCCGGAGCAGGAAACCTTCATGGAGCGGATGAGTGCGTCTACGGGCGTCGGCTTTCTCAATGCGGGGGTGGATGGGTACAGCACATGGCAGGCAAAGTCTCGGCTGGAGCAGCTGGGGCGGCCGCTCGGAGTCCAGGGTGTGGTCGTTGTGTTCTTCTTGGGCAACGACCTGTCCGACAACGAGTTCTACCCGCAGATGTTGCGAGAGGCGGCTCGGCATCCGGAAGGCGTTCCGATCATTCAGCCCACGCCGCCGTTGGCCCATCGGCTCTTCGGCGGATGGTCGCGGATCTACGGGCACCTGTCGGTCTGGTCTCGTCGTCGCACGATCGCCAGCGGTCGCGATCCCATGGCGCAGAGATGGCACGGAGAGCTGAGCCTCTTCCACTCGTCTGGTGCAACCTTGCTGCAGCGGAGCTTGCGCACCACGGAACGCGCCTTGATGGAGCTTCGCCAGGAAGCCCATCGTCAGAACCTACGACTCCTGGTCGCCGTGGCTCCGCCCGCGTTTGCGGTTCACACCGAGCGGGCCGGTCCCACCCTCTCCCTGGTGGGCCTCGAACCGGAAGGAGCTGACCTGCAGGCTCCGGATCGAGCGGTGCTCGCGGTCCTCTCGCGTCAGGGCATCGCCTCCTGCGACCTCGGTCCTGACCTGCGGACTGCAGCGGAGCAGGAGGCGGTCTACCTCACATTCGATGGTCACTGGTCGACTGCGGGTCACGAGGTGGTCGCCAGCGCTCTCGAAGCCTGCCTGCGCTCCCAGCAGTGGATCTGAAAGCATCGCCCCTGTGGGCTCGACTGCCTGAAGGGATGTCTGGTTGGTGGACCACCCCATCTGGACAGCATTTACGATGGCGTTGTCATATGGATGCGGACTCCATCGGCCCAAGACGCTACAGTGCGCGGCCGGAGGAATCCCATGCGCTACACCCTGATCTGTCTTGGATTCATCGCTTGCACCGAGATCGAGCCCCCGAAAGATGAATCGGACAGCTACACCGATGCGGATGGGGACGGCTTCGGCTTTGGCGCCGACTGCGACGATTCAGATGCCACGGTCTTTCCCTCCGCGCCTGAACTCTGCGACGGGCTAGACAACAACTGCAACGGTCTGGTCGACGATGAGCCTGGGGAGAATGGGGTTCAGGGCTGGAGCGACAGCGATGGCGACGGCTTCGGCGACCCCGATACCGGCGTCTGGACCTGCGATCTGGCTGGGCTTGCGGCGGTCGGAGGCGACTGCGACGACGGCTCCGATGCCATTCATCCCGATGCCGAAGAAGTCTGCGACGGTACCGACAACGACTGTGATGGTCAGGTGGATGCGCTCGACGACGACGCCGTTGGGCTTGTCACCTTCTATCAGGATGCTGATGGCGACGGATACGGCGGCGAGAACGCCCTGATGTTGTGCGAGAGCATGCCTGGCTATGTGGACAACTCCGACGACTGCGATGACTTTGACAGCGCACGCAATCCGAGCTTCATCGAGGTTGGCTGCGATGGGCTCGACAACAACTGCGACGGCTCGGTCGACCTCAATCTCGTGCCTCGCGACTTCGCTACCATCGAGGCCGCGGTCGCGGGGCTCGACGACAACGAAACCATCTGTCTGGCGCCGGGAACCTATGCGGAGTCCACCGACTTTACCGGGCGGCGCTTCACAGTGATGGGCTCGGGTGAGGTCGCTTCCGTTGTGCTGGAGGTTGGGTCTCAAGGGACTGTGTTCATCGTCGACAACTGGGATGACGCGACCGACGCCCCCGGGGATGCGCTCGGCAACCTCAAGATCCAGAACCTGACCGTGAGCGGCTCTGCATCTGTGGCCGATGATCGCCTGGAAGGATCGTTCTTGCGGCTACGGGGCGGCAATGCATCACTGCGCGAAGTGGCGTTTGATGGGGTTTCCCTGAGCGCGGTGGACAGCGTCGTGGCGGGCGGCCTGGTGCACGCAGTTGGCAGCGCTCTGTTGCTCGACAGTGTCACGGTGAGCGACCTTTCCTACGACTTGACCTCCGATGCCGACTTGGGAGTGATCATGGGAGGCTTTCTCCAGGCCACCAATGGGTCCGACCTGGTCATGACCAACACCGACTTTTCCGGGTCGACGGCGATGTCGGCAGCCAGCACAGGGGAGTCCATCGTGGAGGGGCTGGAGCTGTATGTCAGCGAGAGCATGGTCACGATGGACACGGTCAACATCGCCGACACGCAGATTTCGCTCACGGGCGACACGGTCGTGGTGGATGGCGCGGCATTCGCTGGTTGGGCGCTCACCGAGACCGCCATCTCAAACGTCTCCGTGCGTGGTGTGGGCGTGACCGGCGACGCTTCCAACGAAGCGGTCAGCTACGGGGTCTGGGTGATGGGAGACCTCGAGAGCGGTTCGATGATGAGTACCATTGAGATCGCAGACAATGCGGTCTCGCAGTCGGTCGCCGATGGCATCGCGGAGTCTCTGGGTGTGATGACCTTCCTCTCGTCGGATGGGGTCATGCTCAGCGGACTGGAGCTGCACGACAACCAGCTCACCTCGAGCCGGTCGGCGAGCGGCAACTCCGCAGCTGGAGGTGCCCTGGCCATGATCGGTGTGGGCGGTGACTTCCAATACATCGACCTTCGCAGCAATACGGTCACGGCCGACGACGAGGCGTTTGGTGGCGGCCTGTTCGTGGCAGACGCGGATGGGGCCTTGAACCTCACCAATGCGGTTCTCGCGGGGAACATTCTGACGTCCAACAACGGGTACGCCATGGGCGGTGGTGTGGCTCTGGCGAACGGCGCCGGAGGGGCGATGGTGGTCACAAATGTCACCATCCACGGCAATAGCATCACGGCGGCCACCGAAGCGCGCGGCGCAGGGCTGGCGGCGGACATCACTGGTCTCGACGCTTTGTCGGTTGTGAACACCGCCATTGGCGCCAGTGTGGCTGCAGGCACTCCGGTGGAAGGAGAAGCGGTCTTTGTGAGCGACCCGTCGGCACTCACCACGTGGTCGTACAACGCTGTGCTCGACATCGTGGAGGATGTGTCGTTCTACGGGATCGCCGATCCCACGGACGACGAAAACGGCAACATCACCGGCAACGCCTTTTATGCGGACGATACCTCCGAAGATCCGGCCGACTGGGACTTCAGCTACAACAATCGCAGTGTCTTGAAGAACGCAGGGGTTCCGGCCATCTCTGACGCCGACGAATCGCGCAGCGACATCGGCTCCCTGGGTGGTCCCGGCAGCGACGGCTGGTAGGATCGCGCTCGGAGGTGCCGATGGCGCCGCGTCGTCTCATCCCAATCTTGAGTGTCTTGGTCGCCCTGGCTGCGGTGGTCGGGGGGTTCTGGGTCTGGCAGTCTCGCCGGGTGCAGCAGGTCGACAGCGCGATCATTACCCGGCCGGCACCAGAGCTCGGTCACCAGGCGCATCAACTGCTGCCGAACCTCACCGATGCGGTGATGGTGGTGCCCGACCGACCGCATGACCCCCAGGAAATTCGAGCCGACGACCGTGCTCGTCGAATCACGCGGGTGCGGCGCTTCACTGTGAGCACCAACAGCCAAGGCTATCGGGGCCCTGAGATTCCTGAAGCGGCTTCCGGTACGCGCATTCTCTGTGTAGGAGACTCCGTCACGTTTGGCTGGGGAGTGAGCTTTGCGGAGAGCTATCCCTCGAAGCTCTCGCAGCTGCTCGGTGTCGAGACGGTCAATGTAGGGGTTCCGGCCCTCAAGCCGAACCACATGGGCAACTGGATCGAAGCCCGGGCGGCATCCTTTGCGCCGGACGTCATCCTCTTCACGGCACGTCCGAACCATGCCCGTCCGCATCCGTATCGAGAATACGAACATGCGCTCACACAGGCGGCGGCCACCGGGGTGAAGGTGGGCGTGGTGCTTCCACCGATCAGCACCTTTGATGCGTTCGGCAACAGCAATCGGGCCGCGGAGCTTCAGCGTGTGCAGGAGATTGCCGTGCGCGTGCCCGGTGGCCCCATCCCGGTTCTGGAGCTCACCGACGCCTTCCGCGCTGCCTTGCCCCGGCCCGGATACGTCATGGAAGCGCACGCGGGGAAACAGGTCGTGCGGCAGCTGCCCGAGAACACCGTGGTGATGTCTCCGGTGGCGCCACGACGTGGACTGGCGCCTGAGATTGTGGCGGCGTTCGAAAGTGATCCCTCCTTTGCAGAGCCTCTGTTCTTCGACGGCGGTCATCCCGACGCCGCTGGGTTTGAGGTTTTCTCGGCCGCGGTCGCCACGTGGACCCGCCAGCAGCTCCTGTGAGCATGCCGTCCCTGAAGCGCCGCCTGCTGCGGGACTCTGTCCTAGCGCTTGGACTTCTCGTCTTGATGGAACTCACCGTACGCCTCGGGGGCTGGGCTGACGGCCCCAACCCGTCGATCCCAGACAACGCGGTGGTCGAGTTGGGGGCAGGCGAGGGCCCGTATCTGGAGACCACCCAGGATGGTGGTTTCGTCTTCCAGGCTCCCGCAGGTTCGTACGAGCTTGCGTTTGAG
>CAJWOS010000469.1 GCA_913044235.1 uncultured Pseudomonadota bacterium | reverse complement strand
ACGGGCGCTCGCCCATTTCCCCCGATCTGGGGGCCGCGCTCTGGCGCCACGGGGTGCGGTGGATCGTCATTCACCACACCGCACGGGGAATGGTCGGGGCAGCCCGCCTCCGGGATGCGCTTGTCTCTCAGGGAGCCCTCCTGGTCGACCAAGATGAACAGCGCTGGCTCCTGAAGATTTCATCGTGAGGATCGGGCGACCATGCCGCCTCCCCTCCCCCGATCGCCTCGCGTTGATTAGAGTCGCTCCATGATCCCTCATCCCCATCTTGTTCCGCGCGATGTCGGCTGGATTGAAGTCGTCACCGGTTGCATGTTCTCCGGCAAGACCGAAGAGCTGATCAAGAGGCTTCGTCGCGCACAGTACGCACGCCAGCCCGTGGTGGTGTTCAAGCCTCGAATCGACGATCGCTATGCCAAAGCCGCGGTCGGGTCGCACTCCGGGCAGCGGATGCCGTCCTTCCAGATCGACCACTCTTCAGAGATCCTACCCCTGGTGGGCGACGCGATGGTGGTGGGTATCGACGAAGCACAGTTCTTCGATGCGGGTCTGGTCGAGGTGTGTGACACCCTCGCGAACCGCGGAAAGCGCGTTGTGGTTGCGGGGCTCGATCTCGACTACCGTGGGATCCCTTTCGAGCCCCTTCCACACTTGATGGCAGTGGCAGAGTACGTCACCAAGAACCTGGCGATCTGTGTGTTGTGTGGCAACCCCGCGGACCGTTCTCAGCGGCTGGTCAACCGAGGAAGCCGTGTGTTGGTGGGCGAGTCGGAAGCGTATGAGGCCCGGTGCCGACTCCACTGGAACCCCCACAACTTTGAAGCGGTTCAGGAGCGTCTGCCTCTTGGGCAGAATCTTGCGGCCGAGCCGGACCCTTCGTCCTCGTCATGACACGCGACGCAGCACCACCGAGAATGCACCAATCCACTCTCGAATGGCGGAAGCCCCCAGCGGGCTGAGCCGGCTTCCTCCTGCGTCTTGCAGCACCAGAGCAGAGCGACCCACACGAATGGGCGGTCGAGTGTGGAGAGCGTCCATCGGATGGGTGGCTTGGCACGCGCGGCAGAAGACTTCGATCGCACCCTGATTGCGGGCTCTTTCGATCGCATGGGCGAACTCGCTCGCCACTCCCACACCACAACGGGGGCAGTGCACGCGAAAGCCACCGAGCTGGTTGGCATACACCACCCGAGTGGTGGGCAAATCAATCCGCAGCCCCGCGGCCCCCCCGTCCACCATTCGGGGCGTGGGCGCGCCTGCCTGGTCAAGCAACCCGGCCTCCAGCCAAGTCGGCTTCAAGTCGGTCCAACGCTCGTGCGCAAAGATGGTGTCCATGCCCTCCGGCACACAGATCAGGTCGAGTCGAGAACGATTCCGCAACACTATCTCCAACACGCCGGATCGGGGGCGTCACACAACCATGGCCACAAATCGATTACGAGGCCGCCCCCCCGAGGAAACACTGGAGAGTCTCATGACTGCACGACTGGACACCCTGCTTGCCTATCTCGGTGACGAAACCGATCACCTGCTTGGACACACCTGTACAGCGATTCCAAAGTCGCGTCTGCATCTTCCTGGCAGCGACTTCGTCAACCGGATCTTTGGCCCCTCCGACCGGAACATCCGGGTGATGCGGAGCATGCAACAGCTGTTCAACCACGGACGACTGGGCGGCACCGGCTTCCTCAGCATTCTTCCTGTCGACCAGGGCATTGAGCACGCTGGTGGAGCCAGCTTCGCCAAGAACCCCGACTACTTCGACCCTGAAAACATCGTGCAGCTTGCGCTTGAGGGCGGCTGCAACGCCGTGGCAACCACCAATGGCGCGCTTTCGATGGTCGCACGGAAGTATGCGCACCGAATCCCCATGATCCTGAAGCTCAACCACAACGAGCTCCTCACGGTGCCCAACACCTTTGAGCAGATCATGTTCGCCCAGATCGATCAGGCCTATGAAATGGGCTGCGTGGGCGTGGGCGCCACAGTTTACTTCGGCAGCCCGGACAGCAATCGCCAGATCGTGGAAGTCATGAACGCATTCGCGCATGCCCACGAGCTGGGCATGTGCACCATCCTGTGGTGCTACCTGCGCAACTCCGCGTTCAAGACTGGCGGCAAGGACTACCACACCAGTGCTGATCTCACCGGTCAGGCGAACCATCTCGGCGTGACGATGCAAGCCGACATCATCAAGCAGAAGCAGCCCACACTCAATGGTGGGTACGCCGCCATGAACATGGGCGACTCTGCCTACGGGCGCTTCGACGAGCGAATCTACACAGAGCTTTGCTCCGACCACCCCATCGACTTGACCCGCTATCAGGTGGCCAACTGCTTCATGGGGCGCGCTGGCCTCATCAACTCCGGCGGCTCGAGTGGAGCCAACGACTTTGCGCAGGCCGTGCGTACCGCAGTCATCAACAAGCGGGCTGGCGGTATGGGCCTGATCAGCGGCCGGAAGGCGTTCCAGCGTCCGCGCGAGGAAGGCATCCGTCTCCTGAACACCATTCAGGACGTGTACCTCGAAGAGGGCATCACCGTCGCCTGACGCGCCCGCGTCTTTCTTTCGCGCACCTGTAAGGAACCGGCACGCAGCCCGTTTGTCGCATGAATCACGGGCGGCGACCGAACACTGCCTCCCGTGGTTCATACCCAATGTGAACCGATGAACGGGAGGCAGCAGATGCAGCGTTGGATATTGACATCAGGACTCGCAGTCACGGCCTTGGGGGCCGCGTTCCTTGTGCCCCATTCCCAGGATACGGGCCCCCTCACCCCTGCGCCGGTTCGCCAAGCCACTGCGCCGAACGCAGCCGACAGCCAGCCCTTGGGCGCCGGTCAGAGGTTGTCGTTATCCGCGGTGCTCGACCAAGGCGCACTGCTCGCAGGCGCCGGTGAAGACCGCTTCCTTGTCTTCGAGGTCTCCGCCGATGCGCCCAGCACTGGTGTCGATCAGCTGGTGCATCTCGCTGTGGTGATGGACACCTCGGGGTCGATGTCATCCGCGGGAAAGCTCAGCAATGCCCGTCGCGCTGCCCAGGAGATGGTCGATCTACTGGGCCCCGAAGATACCTTTTCACTGGTGACATTTGATGATCGCGCGGACGTTGTGATTCCCGCTCAGCCAGTCGACGACCCAGCCTCGCTGCAACATCGCATCGACACCATTCAGTCCGGCGGCGGAACCAACCTCCATGACGGCCTTCGTGCGGGACTGCGCGAGGCCCAAACCGCCCATCACACTGGTGTCCGTCGGGTTGTTGTGCTGTCGGATGGCCATGCAAATATTGGCATCACAGACTCCGATACACTCTACCGAGAAGCGGGCTCACTGGTTCAGGAAGGCGTGACCGTGAGCGCCATGGGCTTGGGGCTCGACTACAACGAGGACTTGCTTGCAGCAATGTCGGATGTGGGTGGTGGCACCTACCGATTCGTCGACCGTCCTGCCGCTCTCGCCGAGCAGCTCGCGACGGAGCTTCAGCAGATGTCCGCAGTCGTTGCACACCAGACGGAGCTCCGCATCGACCTGGCTGAAGGGGTGATGTTGAAGCAAATCTACGGCTACGAAGCCAACACATCAGGAGCCCGCTCCACGGTGTTTCTCGGCGACTTGTACGGAGGACAGACCCGCAAGATCGTGGCACGAGTGCATGTGCCAGATCACAGCCTGGGCTCTGTGGATGTGGCCACGGCGCGCCTGCATCACATGGATGCCGAGACGGAGCGCCAACATGCCACATCCGCCACCGTGCAGGCACTGGTCACATCTGACGCCAGCGTTGCCCAAACGTCTGCCGTCGCCGCAGCCCAAAAGATGGCCACCCAGGCTCGTGTGGGTCAGCTCGTCGACATCGCCGCGCGGAGCTTTGCAGAGGGCGACCTGTCCTCGAATCAAGCATCCATGGAGGCAGCCATCGACCTGGTCGCAACCTTCAATGCGGATTTCGAGGACTCCGACATGCTCAAGAGCCTGGGGGACTTTGAAGCCCAAGCCGCCCGCTTCGCAAAAAGTGCGCCTTCGAGTGCGGCGGGGCGTCGAGCAGTAAAGCAGGCGAAGGAGGGCGCTCGTGCCTACGCTCGCTGACCCGTACACCACCCGGCATACCGGCCGCTTTTCCCTCGATGCCCGATCCATGAAGCACCTCTGGAGACGGCAGCTTCGCTGGACGGCGGGCTTCACCATCGCAAGCGCAACTTTGACCATCCCGCCTCCGCTCATGCTGCCAGAGGTCGGAATGCTCCCCATCGGCCTTGCGTGTATCGTCGCCTTTCCCGTGACGTGGAAGCGCGGACTCGGCCTCGCCTTTGCCGGCTTCACTGCGGCACTCGTGGCGGGAATCTGGTCCCCTGGCCTGTCCACCATCGGAGCCCTGCTTGCCGGCGTGCGCCCGAACGCAAGTGGTCTCTCCGCAGCTCAGGTGGTCGTCGGCATGCTCGCCACGGGAGCGCTCCTGCCGAGTGTTGAGCGGCCTTCACCCCATCTTCTCCATCGCGTGGAAGCGGCTCTGGGGTTGCTCACTTGCGCCGGCATCGGCGCCTTTGTGGCCGAGAGCATCGTGTCCACAGCCTGGCTCCCGATGGCACGGGCCGGCGTGACTGGAGTGGTGATGGGAGGTGTTTCGTCACTCAGCCTGGGCATCCTGGCGATCCGACACCGTGTCATCAGTCGTGTCCCGGACCGGGAAACCATTGCCGCCGCGCTCGACGCTCGGCACCGCGGTCCGGCACTGTTGGCTTGGCAGCTCGATGCCCGACTGCAGCACATCAGCCCGGACCGCAACACGCGGGACGGCCTGCGTGAAGTGGCGGCCTGGGTGTTTCGACTCCAGTGGACCCAACAAAACCTCGCACGGGAAGAAGACCGGATGGGGAGCCTCGTACTCGAAGCCCGGATCCTCGACCTCACGGAACGTGCCGCAAGTGAGCAAGACGCTTTCACCAGGGACCGTCTCCGCGCCAGCGTGCAGCACCTGCAACGGATCCAGGAGCATCGCAAGGGCCTTGCCTTCGAGCGTGGCCGCGCCGCTGCGTTGGCGGAATTTGCGACTGCATTCCTCGAAGAAGCTTGTTCCGGACTCACGCTCGCTGGCGTTCAGGCTGTTGGCCCCACCGCTGCGCGCCTTCCGGAAGTGCTCGAGCGACTCCGCGCCTATAGCGACCATCGAGATGCAGCCCGCCGGACCCAACGCGAGCTGGTCCAACTAGTCGGTTGACTGTGCCGATAGCAGCGCTTCCTCGAATGCCAGGGGGTCTTCGATGAACGGCAGCCGAAGGATGCGGTCGCCGAGTAGGAGGATCACATGCAGCCCCGTGACGCCGCCGCGCCACTCGATGCGAATGGGCTCGCTGCCGATCGAACCTTCCGCCACCACACGGGCACGGGTTCCGTCGGGGTGCACGGTCATCCCGCGCGTCTGCGCGTGAGCAAGCGCAGGCGCGGCCCGACTTCGAAGGGTGCTCTGCCAGAGCCTGTTGAACATCACCATCGCCCAGGCAGCGAGGACCGCGATGAGCAGGCCTGACAGCAAGCTGTTCGTGACGCTGTAGTCGATGTACGACTCTGGCGACGCCGTAATGGGAGCGTTTTCCTGTAGGTACATCATCGGCTGGCGCGGGGCGTTCATCTCAGCACGGCTCCCCGCGGTCCTTTTCCAAGGTCGATGCACTGCCCTTCCATCGCCATCCCCACCACCACGCGATCGCAAGTCGTCCAGCGATCACGGCGTGCATCCAGCATCTCATCGGTGGCGTCCGGTGCATGGTGAAATAGGTCGAGCCGCTTCGCGCCCGCCTCGACCTTGGCCCAGAGCGCCTCGTCGACGTCGGCCGGGCACGAGCGGTTCGTCTTCGCGAAGCCCGACATGACGCCCTTCGCGTCGGAGGTCAGCTTGTCGTTCGACGCGCGGATCGGCTTGTCGGCGGGCAGGTGGTACTCGAGCGTCGGCAGCACGCGCAGGCGCGA
>CAJWOS010000468.1 GCA_913044235.1 uncultured Pseudomonadota bacterium | reverse complement strand
TTGACCCTTGGACGGGGGCGCCTGCGGATCGCGGCCTGTTGCGGTTTATTGATCTGGCCAACATCGACACTGTGCTCGGGATCGAGACCCGCGACGAAGGACAGCTGCTCCCGGATGGTCGGCTGATCTTGCACGGGCGCCTGCCAGGAGCCCCTGCGCGGGGCTGTTCACTCACGGTTGAGGAGGCGATGGAAGCGGTCGGTGAGGCGCCTGGCTTGCGGTCGGTTCCGGTTCTGCCGCGGTCGGTCGGACCGGTGACAGAGGCTGACCGCGAGCGGGTCGAACGACTGATCCGCGCCCTTGTTGCGCTTCCGGAGCCGCGCGTGGAGTGGGGGCAAGGGATCGAGCAGGCCCAGGTCGGCTTTGAGCTCCAAGAGACGGTGGCTCGCTTGTCCATGGCTTCGCTGCTGGAGGAGGTGTCCACCGTGCCAGCGGCGCATCGCCCGGAGTCGATGGCTCTGGTTGCGGCTGAGGGTGTGTTTACAGCCGGCTTGGAATGGGTGGTGCTGGCCGTTGCTGGTGGACTGGCGGTCCATTGGAAGCCACCTTCTGGGGCACAAGCGTTTGCGCATGCTGTCGGGAGCGTGTTGTCGAGTCGTGGCTTTCCGGTCACCGTGGACGCGGATCGGTCCCTTGGGAGTCCCGATGTGGTGGTGGTGTTCGGTTCCGATCACACGGTTCGACTGGTGGAAGAGCACCACCATACGGCGCGAGTGGTGGGCTATGGACATCGGCTTGGGTTGGCGGTGGTGGAAGGTGCGCCCACACGGGAGCAGGTGAGCAGGCTGCTCGAAGATCACCTGCGCTTCGATACGCGAGGATGCATGGCGCCCGCTGGGGTGCTGGTTGTCGATGGCGACGTGACTTCCTGGATGGAGGCGCTCGCAAGCGAGGCACGGTCCACCACGCGCGACTGTGGGAGCGTATCGGCGGCACTGGGGCCGGAGCTGCGCCGCCGATTGGGACTCGCGCGGGCCACTCTTGGCGTTGTGCACGCGGGTCGATTTGTGGTCCTGGGGGCACTTCCCGAGCACTTTGTGCCCGTGGCTCTTCCGTGGATGGCAACCTTGGTGCCGGTGGCGAACCGCCATGCGCTCGTTGCGCTGGTGAAAGCGCATGCGCACCAGGTCTCGGTACTGGCCCGTCCCGCTTCGCTCGCGACCGTGCTCGACGGCCAGGTGGATCGCGTGTGCGAGCTGGGGCAGATGCAGGCTCCGCCGTTCCCTCGACATCACGACGGACAGCCCATGTTTGCACGCATCTGCGGATGGGCGGGCTGAGACCGGTTCCGGACTCTCGAAGGCCGATGGGAAATACGCAAAAACCCCGACCTGCATAGTGTGCAGATCGGGGCTCGTCGGCGCGTCGGCGCGTTTTAGGCGCGGGCGCCCAGTCGACCACCACCCATGGCAACAGGGCCTCGGATGCCGGACTGGTCGCGCAGCCGGGTGAGTGCTTCGCGCTCGATCTGCCGTACACGTTCCCGCGACAAGCCCATCTCCTTTCCGACTTCCGAGAGCGTGCGGAACTCGCCATCGTCGAGTCCATATCGACGAGTGAGCACAAAGCGCTGCCGCTCGGTCAGGAGTGCATGGAAGGCGTCGTCCATCCGGTTGAGCTCCTGCGCCTGGATGGCCTCGGAGTCGGGCTGGGGCGCTTCGTCGTCAGACAGGAACCGGTCGAGCGGTCGCGGCCGCGGCCCGTCGTCAACGGGCTGCTCCAGAGAGATCGTGTTGCCTTGCGAAAGCAGCAGCTCAGCGCGCTCTTTATCGATTCCGACTTCTTGAGCGAGGTCGGCGGTGGTGTACTCCTCACCGACGCTTTCGAAGCGTTTCATCGCCTTGCGAAGGTTGCGGGTCTGCTCAACCGCGCAGCCGGGCAGACGAACCGGCCGGCCGGTGTGGTCGATTGCGCGGGTCATCTGGGCGCGAACCCACCACCGCGCATAGGTGCTGAAGCGAATTCCCCGGTCGGGGTCGAAGCGCTTCGCAGCACGCAGGAGCCCGATGTAGCCCTCTTGAACGAGGTCTTCTTCGTCCATGAAAGGTCCAGCGAGCTTGCGGGCTTCACCGTGTGCGATCCGGCGGCCGGACATCGCGAGACGCCAGCGCAGGTTTTCAGCTTCTGCCCAAGCTCCAGCGGCTTGACGGGCGTATACACGCAGTTCGGCGTCGTTTCGAGCGACCTTCTGGACGATTTTTACAGCTTCTTCCAGACGGTCGACCGCACCGGCTCGGGTACGTTCCGCTCGATCGGGGCGGCGCATCAGGATGACGTCCGCTTCCTGGATGCCGGCCACGGCTTCACGCGCGGTTTGTTCGGCACGCCGGATGGATCGAGCCATCGACTTTTCCTGCTCCGCCGTGAGGCGCTCGGAAGCGCCGTCGCCGGAGCTCGGGTTGCGGAGTTGATTGAGGGACATGGGTGTGCTCCTCGAGAGGTTGGGTTTCGGGGGGCGAAGTTTGAGATCGGCGATGTTCGACGGTGGGGAACGGGCTGGTTACTTCTCGAAAGAGGCCCTGGGTGTTCCCAACCGGGGCAGCTTGTGCCCTGGCCGGTCTTGCGAAAATGAGAATCGGTATGGGTACACACGCTGAAGAGCGGTGCGAGGCAAAGGGAAGGTGTGTGCACGATTGTATGGCCTCGGCGTACGTCCGGCGGGCGTAAAGCCGCGCCGATGGTGCCGGGGTCTGAAGAGCACGGATGCCCTCATGTGTACGAACGGTGCTGGTCGTGGTTGGAGTGGTGGGGGGGCCGCGCCGGGTGAAGGAGCGTCGCTGTTGTTTGCGGGGGCAGCCGGTTGCCGAGAGTTTGAAGCCACGTGGTCTGTGCGGGAGCGGGTGGTGGTTCTTGGGGAACCTGCCGACTCGAGGCACGCCCTCTTCGTGGTTGAGGCGGGGGCTGGTGCGCGATGCGAAGCGACTGTGCCGGGGTTGATGGACCGCGGCTCAAACGGGGCGGGGTCGATGGTGAAAAGAGGTGTTGCAGAGAAGGGGGGGGCAACGAGACTGCTGAGCCCGAGTTGCCGACCTACAGAATCTCACGGATTGGTGGCAGATGGAAGGCTGTTCTGTTGAGAAGTCGTCATAGGGCAGTGAAGCCTGCGTTGTCGCCCGGACGCCAGAGGGAAGGTGTAAGCACCAGTTCGGCGGTGGCGAGCGTGGATTGAAAATAAGTGAGCTTCTGGGAGGCGGACCCGGATCGGAAGTTTGGTGATCGGGGATTCTGGGTAGAGATGGCATGAACCGAATCGGTGAGGCCATCATGGTACGGCCACCGATGCCCGCCCTTTTGAATGCTCCAATGGCCGATATTATCCGCGGCTCGGTGCTGGCCGGCCTCGGAAATTCGAGCCGGTGGACGCCAAAGAGTGCCCCTGAAGATGGATGGAATGCCGGTCATGTGTGCGCGTCGGACCCTGTCGGACGGCAGCCGCCCGTTGATACTGCCAGACTGTAGGCGCATGTCAACCTGTGGAGATGTCAGCGTGGTGACGCCGGCGTGCGGGAAGGCGGGGCGACCGAGACTGATGCAACGCCCGAGCGAACGATCGGATTCCTACTGGTACCGGTCAAATTCTCCATGGCGTCGGCGAACGGTGCTCCTTGCCGTGCACTCTCCTCCATCCGATGGACAGCGATGATAGATTGAAGGTCTGGAGCACGTCATGCACACAAGAATCTTCTGGGCCGTCTTTCTGATCTCTGCGGGTTGCAACCGCGACGTCAAAATCGGGGAGGACGACGAGGCGGTCACCGGCTCGGGCGGCAGCGGTGGTGATGGCGGGGACGAAGGAAGTGGTGGCAGCGGTGGTGAGGCTGACGCCGACTGCAGCACCGACGACAGCTGCCCAGCCGGGCAGATCTGCGAAGACAGCGAGTGTGTCGACGGGGACCGCAACAACAGTGTGGACGAGGCGGAGTCTCTGCTCTTTACAGACGCCTCCGATGAGGCGGGCCGCATTTCCGGAATCCTCAATCCTGTGTATGACCGGGACTACTACGTCGTGCAGGCCGATGGCGGGGAGTTTGTGCGAATCTCTACGTACACTGACGAGGACGACGAAACCAAGGACACAGTGGTGACCTTGCTTCAGGACAATGGCAAGGTCATGACCTACGCGAACGGCCATGCCGCCGGTGGCGGTGTGTCTGATGCCGACTCCGTCGTGTATGGCTACTTTCCCACCGAAGGCACCTACTATGTGCTGGTGGAGGACGACGCGACCTTCTACGGGGAAGGGGAGCCCGAAGGCGGACGGGATTACGTCTATGAACTGCAGATGTCGAGCTGGGGCCGCCGCACGTTCGAGCCCGACAGTTTCGCCGACCCCAACGAGTCGGTCGAAATTTCAGCGGCGAACTCTTGGAATGCGCGAGGGATTCTGCTCGAGGAGGAAGGGGACATCGACTATGTCGCGCTGGACTTCCAGCTCGATGGCTATGACCTATTCTTGGATGGGAACTACGATCTGCAGGGGTCGGATGCCGACCCTCGGGTGCGCCTGCTCGACGCCTCCACCGGAGAAGTACTCCGCGACAAGCGCCAAAACGGCCTTGCCGGATCGGTGTGGTTCCCGAACCTCCCCCAGGGACAGTACGTGGTCGAGCTCTCGGATGCGGCTGGTGGGGGGGGGGCTGCTCACTGGTTCTACTTGCACACCCTGGCGCGTGAGAACACCGACACCTATCTTTGGGAGTCCGAACCCAACGATGGGATGGTCACCGCGGAAGCGCTCGAGCAGGAGGAACTGTCCACTTCCTCTGGAAATCTTTACACCGTCTCTCGGCACCAAGGACTGGCCGACAGTGAGGGGGACGAGGACTGGTTTGAGTTCGAGTCTTCCTACGACGACGGCCGCTTCGTGGTCTGCTTGACCAGCACCTGGTACGGCTCCACGACCGCGCCCACGGTCGAGTTGTATGATGCCGCTGGCACGTTGCTTTCCGGAGTGGATGGTGAGACCGACTCTGCGGTGTATCCAACCGCAGAGATGGCCAACCTCGATGTGCCCACCGGTACCTATTACATCCGGGTCGCGCACCCGGAAGGCGTTGGTGGTACCGCGGGTGACTGGTACCGGATGCTCGTCTTCGTCGCGAGCTTCAACGTCACCGAATACGATTGCCCGTGAATGCATGCCCGTGGGCACCCCTTGGAGTGGCAGGTGTGCAGTGCGGGTTCCCGTCGAAGGGCCTCTCAGGAGAGCAAATGTTGAAGCGAACCCTCGATCTGCGCTGGGCACTTGGACTCGCTGGAGCGGCCTTCGTTTCGGGCACGCTGCTTGGCGCTGACACCGCTCGGAAGGGCGGTGTGATCTCTTCCGGCGATGCTCCCGTGCGCGCTGCGCCGTCGGGGAAAGCGAGGGTGCGCACGCTATCCATGCCCGGTGCGCAAGCCTTTGTGGGCATCCTCGAACTGGCGCCAGGTGCCAAGGTTCCGGTGCACCGTGATTCCGACGATGAATTCGTCTACGTGCTGGAAGGCGGCGGGGCCTTGTTCATGGATGGTGTGCGCCATGAAATCGGTCCGGGGGATCTCGTGACCATGCCCGCAAATGCCGAAGTGCGCTTTGAGGCCAAGGCCGACGAGCAATCGCGTGTCCTACAGGTGTTCTCTCCCGCCGCTTCGGCGACAAAGTACGAGCAGTGGGTCGTGGAAGCGCTCTAAGTCACGCGGGTGAGAGGCTCGCCTGCGAGCATCACTTCCCTCGGACTTTACTCGGGTGGCTGGAGCGTCTCGGGCAGAAGGCTCTGTGCGATGGTGTCGAGAGCTTGCTTTCGAGAGCTTTCGGGCAGGTCTCGCAGCGCGGACCGCGCCGTGAACACAGCCTCGACGAGTCGCTGCTGTGCATCCTGCAGGGCACCGCTCAGCCGGAGGAGTGCGAGGAGCTCCTTGCGGTCTCCTTCGGGGCGGGCGAGCGCGCGCCACGCCGAACGGCGCCGAACATGCGCTCCGCGTCAACGTTCGCGCGT
>CAJWOS010000467.1 GCA_913044235.1 uncultured Pseudomonadota bacterium | reverse complement strand
TGTGTTGTACCTCTGGTCTCGCGACTCCAAGACCTTTCCGGGCGCGTGGCGTCCGATGGGCACCGCCACCTGGGACGAAGAAGGCGAGACCTACTCGTACACCTTCGACACCCTATGGTTCTTCGTCGTCGAAGGCTGATCGCCGGCCGTGAGAGCTGCCCGCGCTCAGTCGTTGGTCAAGCAGGCATGGTAAAAGCCCACCCAGTCCACCAGCCTAGCCCAGTCGTCGCCTTCCCCAGCCAGAAACATGGAACCGCCCGTATGCACCACACCCGTGGCGGTTCCAAACGGTGTCTCCACACTCACCCCTTCCTCAAGGGGCTTCGTGAGCAGCCGACTGCGCTCGGGTTCTTCGGCACTCACGAGATCGTGCTGCAACACGCCGAGTAGCGTCATTCGTGCCGCTGCGAGGTCGTTTTCCACGAGGTACCGGGTGGCTGCAGGAAAGTCTTCTGCGGCAGCTCCGGTCTCGCTGTGGCATGCCACACACCCCGAAGCCTCCAGCCAAGGCTGTACCTGGTCTGCAAACCGCTCCACGAGGAGATCCTCAGTACATCGTCCGTACTCCAGCGCCTCCCCGCAGGGCTGCTCGTAGGTGGGGCAGGCCGTTGCGTGGCACTCACTGGCGTAGTCCACCCACTGGGTGAGCAGCTGGTATTCGGCCACCGCTTTTTCGAGCTCGTGCTGAGGCCGATACCGCCAAGGCTCCGTGTTCACGAATCCTGCCATCTCCGACTGTTGCACCAAGTCAATCATCTTCGAGTCAAGCGGAGAGTCAAGGTCAAACCAGCCGATCTCCGAGTAGCAGGCCGTGGTCTGGCACGCGCTGTGTTGCTCCCACATCATGAGGTCGACATCGGCGAGATGGCAGTGGGTGCATGACGACCCATCGAGCATATGCAAGGCACCAAACGACGCCGCGTAGGTCGCTTCATACACCCCAGGACTGCAGCGATCAGCCGAGCGTGCAGCGGGCGGAGCTGCCGACTCACGGACCGCTTCCCGCGTTGCGGGCGCCTCCGACGATCGATGCAGATCGCAGGCCACAAGAGTCGCCAGTACAGACAGGAAGCATGCTTCTCGGCGGAATGGTCGCGGCATGCGGTAGCCTACACCGAACCTGCGGTTCTTGGAGAGTCTGATGCGAATCCTCGTGGCAATGGTCGTACCTTTGGCGGCCTCCGGCTGTAATCAAGGCGATGATGCCAATGCCGAGTCCATCGCCTACCTGAGCCAGCAGATCGCTGCACTCGAAGCCGAAGTCCAGACGCTCCGAGAGGAAGTGGATGCCGGGGGTTCGGGGGAATGCAGCTGCGAGGTTCCCGAGGCCGTCACCGCCCTCGAGCTCTACCTGTCGGTCGACACCACCAGCCATGCCATTGTGTTCACCGGGGCCAACCTCTTCGTACAGAATGGGCTGGGAGCCACCAATGGAAACCCGGACGACCCAAAGCATGATGATGCCGCAGTCGTGAACGGCTTGGGCAACCTCATCGTGGGCTACGATGAAGATGCCGGACCGTGGGACTATCCAGACAGCGAAAAGACTGGCTCACACAACCTCATCGTTGGACGCTTCCACAGCTACACCAGCGTTGGGGGACTCGTCGCGGGCTCGCGAAACTACCTGTACGGTCCATTTGCAGGCATCCTGGGAGGGCGGGTCAACACCGCATCCGGAGGACAGGCCACCGTGAGCGGCGGGTCACAGAACACCGCCTCGGGCGACGACAGCACCGTTGCAGGCGGCGAATTCAGCGCTGCCGTCGCCGACGAGTCGATGGTGGTGGGGGGCACCAACAACATGGCCCTCGCGGAAGCATCCACGGTTGTGGGCGGCGCAGACAACGTCGCTGAGGGCGAACATGCACTGGTGCTTGGCGGTCAAGGCAATCAAGCGTCCGGCGAATTTGAAGTGGCCCCCTGAGTGCCCATCAGGAGACCCTTTCCCTCCGTCTGCACCGCAGATCTCGCCATCTCGAAGCAGCTCGACGGGTGTGCCCTTGCGTGCCATCCTCAAGATCTATGCCCGAAGACTGCAGCCACCACGGCCCGACTTCGGTATTGTGGGGCCATGCCCTCCCGGTTCTCCATCGCCGCCCTCACCGCGCTCACCCTATGGGGATGTTCCAAGTCCGCATTCAAGCCGGTCGCTCAGCCCGCATCACCGGGAGACACGGCCGAGACCGACACAGCAACGCCGCCGCGCGACACCGCCCCGTCAGAAACCGGCAGCGGCAGCGGCAGCGACACCGGCGACACCGGCGACACCGGAACCGACCCTCTGCCCGAGTGGTTCAAGCCCACCGCCTGCGAACAAAACGAGCTGAGCTACGTCGGCCACGACGAGTCGGTGTCGTTCAACTCCTTTGCCTGGGTCAGCCCCGACGACGGGGGCATCATCGTCCGTGCGGCGATCACCGAAGAGGGCGGCGCCACGGCGTGCGAGCTCTTCAGCACCGACCCCTCACCGTACGAGCTGCAGCCGCTGGTCATCAACATCTGGGCCGGTGAGGGCAACGAGCTCGGCGCCCATGAAGTCACAATGGAAGAGGCCAAGGACGAAGCGCCCCCCCCCGGCGATCCCAATGAACCCGACGGGTTGGGGGCCGATGCAGTGGTCCGCCTTTCAGACGGCAATCGCCTTCGCAGCACCAACCTGGGTCAAGTCTTCCAGATTCTGCACTACGGCGCTGAAGACCCGCTGGTGGTCGACGAGCAGTTCCAGGCCACATTCGACGATGGCTCGGCCCTGCAGGCAGGCAGCTGGGTGGCCTGCTACTGCCCGGAGATGGTCGCGTTCGGCTCCGAATAGCCCCGGCCTGGAAGCATTCATGCCCGCCGGGCTCTCCACCGACCGAGAGCTACCACTCTCCGCCGGTGAAGAGGTACATCGCTCCAAGACCGTAGGCGGTGTTGCCCACCGCCATAATGGCCAGCTCGCTGTCGCCGTCGGCATCGATGTCTCCGAGCGAGGTGAGTGCTCCGCCCAGGTACAGGTAGTTGCTGTCGCCCACCACGAAGCCGGCGGCACTGTCGGCATCGTAGGCACCACTCGACGCCGTCGTGCCATCCACCATGACCACTCGCCCGGCGTAGACACTGCCTGAGGAACTGGTGTAGTCCTCGGCGCTTCCCAAGAGGTCTGCCTGCCCGTCGCCCGTGACATCTTCGATCAACGCCGCGCTACCCATGCCCTCGTTGCCGCTTGCGTCTGAGCCGAGGATGGCGGCATCCGTGGCGGTTACCGACCGCCATCCAGCAAAGGAGGAGCTTCCCAACAGAAGGCCCACCACGCCATCCGAGCCCCACCCCCGACAACCAAATGCGAGATCGTCGTACCCATCTCCATTGACATCACCCGTGGCGAGGCTGCCCCCACAGGCATCATACGATTCTTCCGGGTAGATCACCGCCGAGGCAGACTGCGAGATTGTGCTGCCATCCACGAAGGGAGCTTGAAGCACTGCAACGATACCGCCATTGGTCGCGTATGTGTCGTGGTACCGCGAGCCCACGGCTACCTCTTGGTCGCCATCCCCATCCATATCGGTGGCCAGGATCACTCCTTCCTGCCCGAGCAGGTCGCCGGGCGCGTCTCCGTAGACAACCGGCCAGGACCGAGCGTCGGACGTCGCATCGGCCACGGTCACATCGACCGCGTACAGTATGCCCGTGGAGCTGGCGATCATCGGAGCCGCAACGATCAGGTCCGCCACGCCATCACCGGACTCATCCGCCGTTCCCAGGCCGTACCCCAGGTAGCCGCTTTCGGTGGTCCCGAGCACGAAGTCGGCGTCTGCACCCGCATCCAGGGTGGTCGGGCTGCTCATCGTCCCGCCCAGGCCGCCAAAAAAGACATACACGCCACCCAAACCGCTCGTGACATCACCACCAGTGGCCAACGGATCTCCCACAATCCAGTCGTCGATGAGGTCGCCATCCACGTCTGCCACGCTCATGGTGTAGCCAAAGGCACCATTCTCTGTGTCGCCCTCCGCAACTCCTGCGTACATCGTGTCGTCGATTTCTTGATTCAGGATGTCGTTGCCGTCAAACCAGTATGCATTCCCGTACCGTACTCCGCCCGAGTAGACGTACCAGTCGCCGATCACCACGTCTGTGATGCCATCTGCATTGAGATCGCCTGAAACCATCGACGCCCCAAAGGTAGACGAAGACGCGGTTCCGTAGATGGCACCTGAGTGGTGATCCGTCGGATTGTTCGTGCCGTAGATGCCCTCGGGCGCGGCTGCACCGTCGCAGTTGTCGTCGATGCCGTTCGAGGCCACCTCAGCCACGCCCACATTGATGGCGGCGTCTGCGTCATCGCAGTCGTCCGACGTGGTGGCAGAAGCTCCCACGACCACGGTGGCCTGCTGATAGGTGTTGAGGTCGGAGCCCACTCCAATGGAGTCGGCTCGGTAGCCGTCCGCGTCGGCGTCGAAGTCGTCGTTGCTCCCGCAGTCATGGTCGTATCCATCGTACCAGTCGTCGATCGAGCTCGGGTTGTAGTCGTCTGCGTCCTGCCGGGGTCCCGATACCGTACCGTCGGTGAGCGGGTCGTCGACGCAGTCTCCCGGGTCGAGCAGCTCTGCGCCCGAGGGAAGGCCGAGGGTGGTCATCCCGAAGTAGGCATTGGGGACGTAGAGGTCACCATCCGCGTCGTAGTCGTCTTCGCCTCCACAGTCACTGTCGACTCCGTCGTACCAGACGTCGTCTGCCCCTGGAAAGACCGTCGGTTCCGTGTCGACACAGTCGTCGCCCCGGTTGCCGAAGCCGTCGACGTATCCCTCGGCCACATACGAGTCGAAGTCCACGTCGAAGTCGTCTTCCACACGGTCACCGTCCGTGTCGTAGCCCTGGCAGTCCTGGTCTACGCCGTCGTACCAGGTCTCGGTCGCCCCCTCGTTGATGTCCGACGATGGCACCTCGCCAGACCAGTCGGCTTCGGCCGTACAGGGCGTGACGCAGTCCTGGCAGTCTGTACCGATTCGGGCTTCCCGGTCCGGATACGCGGCCGATGCGTAGCCATCCATGTCGGCGTCAAACTCAAACTCATCGCCACCACAGTCACTGTCCACACCGTCGTAAGGCACCTCGGCTGCAGAGCCGGGGTACACCGACTCTGGAGAGGGCAGCGGGAAGCCATTGATGGGCGTGACCTCCTGCTCGGGTGCGTCGCTGTCGTCGAAGCAGTCGCCATCCATCCCCGGACTGGGCACAAGCTCGCTTCCGGGAGCCTTCTCGTTGTAGTTGGCCGACCAGTACCCGTCGCCATCCTTGTCGCCGTCGCCGGTGAGCAGGTTGCAGTCGTTGTCGATGCCGTCGTAGGGCACTTCGGTGAGCGAGTCGTCGGGCTTCAGCTCCGGATCGGTATCATCGCAGTCTTCGTCGACGTCGAAGCCGTCGAGGTCTTGATCGTAGTCGTCGATCACACCATCGCCGTTGACGTCATCGCCGGCGCAGTCCTGGTCGATGCCATCGTAGTAGCGTTCCGCGGCGCCCGGATATGCGCTTGGATTGCTGTCGTCGCAGTCCTCGGCGTTGTCGGCCGTGTTGGTGGTGGGGCGATCGCCCTCACATCCCTCAATGAGGTCGCCGGATCCGTAGCCGTCGCCATCTACATCGGCGTACCACTCCGAGAACGCAGACGCTGTGCGGTCTTGAGGCGCACAGTCTTCACCGAGAGGAACACCATCACCATCCTCATCCAGCGCCGCCTTGCGGTCATCGTCCGACACAAAGCAGGCTGTCGACAGCAGAAGCGCGAGGCTCAGGGACGATCGGGAGACCATGGAAAAATGGGACATCTTCGCTCCAGCACGCCACGAAAGTATCACCGTCGGCCGCCACAAGCCCATCGAACTCTCGGTAAATGGCGGCGGTGCCGGCTTGGCGCTGTCACCGAGGTCTGTCCCAGGAGCGGCTTCGGGTCTCGGCCAAGTTGAGGTGGCCCATCAACCGGCTCGCGTAGGGGATCGCGACGCCG
>CAJWOS010000466.1 GCA_913044235.1 uncultured Pseudomonadota bacterium | reverse complement strand
GGAACTGCTGTTCATGCTGCAGCTGGCCTACTACGGCGACCTGCTGATCCCGCGCCCGAGCTGGGTGTCCTACGCGCCCCAGGCCCGCATCATCGGTCGCTCGGTGCACTGGCTGCCGCGTCCGCTGCCTCTTCCTCCGCCTCCGCGGCCTGCGCGCGCGAGTGGAAGTAGTTGATCACCAGGTACTCGATCGCCGCGACTCCCAGCCAGCCGGTGAGCGCTGCCGGAACCAGAGCGAGCCCTACTTCCTGCCAGTCGTCGAGAGGCGTGACGCCGTCGCGCATGTACACGCCCCACAAACACAGAAAGGCGAGGTCGGAAGCCAAGCGCTCCGCGTTGTCACGCACACCAAGGACCAGTCCCAGAATGGTCACCAACACGGTGAATGACCACATCACTACATCGGAAGGCGGCGACGGCACCACCTCCAGGATCAGCTTCTCGACAGCCAGTCCCTGCCAGTTGGTGACAGTCACGGTCACATCACCGCTCTCTCGGAGGTCGTGCCGATCCTGGAGGTCCTCCCCAAGCTTGCTGCCCCGCTTGCCACCAATCTCTTCGATCCCCTGCTGGCCGAGTGCATCAATCTTGGCTCCGCCCGTGGCCGACTCTCGCTTCATCGTGCCATCCGCCGAAACCTCCCATCCGACGCCCTTGATCTTAAGGTTGTAGTGGGTCTTGTCGGTTCCGGGCTCATCCGATTCCTCGGTGAGCACCGCAGTCACCATCAGCGAGTGGTCGGGCGGAACATGCAGCTCGACAGAGTCTTTTTCCGCCACCACCTCGGCCACGTCGACCGCCGCCCCAGGGTGCAGTGTGGAGTAGGCGACCAAACAGGGCGCAGCACCCGCGAGGAGCATCAGCGGCCAGACCCAGATGGACATGGCGTTGAAGTCTTGCAGCCGCTTCACAGCGAAGCCGAGCGTCAGGCCAATGACGCCAGCGAGAATGGGGACAACGGTCACAAAACACTCCAGATCCGAGGCTGGCGCCCTTAACCAGTCTGGAGCCAGTCCGTCCCGTGCTGGCGTTCCTGGCCTGAGGCCAGCAGGCCTTCTATGGTGGCGACAAGCGCTTCGGATGTGACCGGCTTCACCAACATGCACGTGTCGCCGAGACGTTCAGAGTCCAGGTCGGCAGGGTCTGTGACCATCACCACTGGGACCCTACCGCCCGAGTCGCGCACCGAGTGCACCAGCGCACGTGCGTCGAGGCCATCGCGGGTCGTATCGGTGACCAGAAGGTCCACATCACAGCCGTGCACACGGACCATCTCCAGCGCCTCCTCGCGGGTCTCCGCTTCGAGCACGCGATACCCGAACCGAGCGAGCGTTCGGAGTGTGGCCGTTCGAACTTGCTCCTCGTCGTGCACCACCAGGATGGTCGCGCCGCCGCCCGTCCACCTCCCCGTCGAGTCGGCCCGACGCTCATCGGCCGCTGCATCGAGCATGGGCAGGTGGATCACGAATGTGGTTCCCTCACCCTCTACCGACTGAACCTCGATCCGCCCACCGGCTTCGGTCACAATCGAGTGGACCGTTGCCAGGCCGATCCCCGTACCGCCCATGTGCTGCTTGGTGGTGAACAATGGCTGAAAGATCTTGCCAAGCAGGTGGCGTGGAATCCCGTAGCCGGAGTCTGAAACACGCAGCGACACTTCGGGCGCACCTCCTTCACGAAGGCATTGCCCAAGCTCGACCTGCAGGCAGCCCCCGTCGGGCATCGCCTGGCGAGCGTTCACCACCAAGTTCATCAACACCTGTCGGGCGGATCCCGGGAAGAGGGGCACCCATCCATCGAAGTCAGCAATGTCGCAGTCGAGCCGAATGTTGCGACCAAAGGCAGCTCCCTGCGAGCGGAGCGCTTCTCGCACGATCTTGGACAAGGAGGCCCGCTGCACGAGGGTGGTCTCGGGCGACTGCGTGCTCCGCAAGAGATGGCGAGAAATCGAGGTGGCACCCATCACCGCCTCCACGATCCCGTCGAGTTCTTCGAGGACGTCTCCCCCTTCCTCTACCTGTTCGCGTGCCAGTTCTGCATTTTGCAGGATGCATGCGAGCGCGTTGTTCAGATCGTGGACCACACCGCTCGCTTTGTACGCCACGCTCTCGAACCGCTGCGCCTTGCGGAGAAGCGTCTCTTTCTCGCGAAGTGCGCTGGCAGTGGCGACCCGGCTCATGGCGGCCGATATCAGCGAGACAATACCATCCACAAACAATCGGTCATTTGCAGAAAAGACCGCCGCCTCCCCAGAAGGACCGCGACACTCCACGACCAGCTCTCCCCACTGCTTCCCGAGCACGTGCACAGGCCAGCGGCCCGCAAACATCGAAGAGCCTTTAGAGCCGCTCGGTTGACCGTACTCCACAAGCACGGGAGCTGCGGTGTTGTGCTGTCGAAGAGAGATCCATCCATCGCCGACCTCTGAAAAGGTCACGGCACAACAGCGAGCCAAGAGCATTCGGAGCTCGGGGCTCTCCATTCCCTTCACCGTAGAGGCAAGGCTGAAGGCATCCACCGTGAGTCGTGCCAGCACTTGCTGTTGCCGAGCCCGTGCAACGGCTTCGGTACGGGTCGAATACAGCACGGCGTTGACCGCCCGCAGGCTCTCTGTCGAGCGCCGAAGTTGCGTGAGCGTGCGGGACCGCTCGTCCCATCGCCCCACCAGGAGCACAGCAGTGAGAATGACTGATACACCGGTAATCAGAGCACGTTCTACCGAGGAGTGGGTGTAGCGCGGGGCCGGCAGCAGCCCCATGGCTTCGAGCGTGCCGAGACCCACCAAACCTGCCAGACAAGCGCCCACAATGCGCATCGTCGACGCGCGGTCGAGGTAGCACTCCACGTAGGAAAGAAGGACCAGTGCTAGCATCAGCGCGGGCGACCAAGTGCCGCCGGAAACCGCCGCGATGGCAAAGATCACAACCAGCCCGGCCCAGCCCACGAACTGCGCGGCCAGGCTGGAGCGCCCGATCGCCACGAGCATGCACCAGGATGCAAACAACAACAGGAGCGGCAGGTCAACCCAAAATGCTCCGTCTACCCGTCCCACCAGCACCATCGACAGCAAGTACGCCATCGAGCAGAGCCCCACGGCCCACGACATCGCGACGGCGACACCCGGGTCGTAGGTCCGTGGCCGCTCCAGATCGGGCGGAATCGGCGATGAAGCGGGCTGGGGACGTTCAGACTGCATGCGAAGCCATCCGGATTCGACGCTGGTCCATCGGTCGGGTACCTCGCAAACTGATGGGAAATCGCACATCTCGGTCGACGAAAAAGGAGGCCAGCCTGCAGTTGTGGCACTCATGTGAAGGTTCGCTCGTTTTTGACGCAAGCTGCGACAGCGAAAAAACCGCACAGATACGACACGGCATCGTTCTCCGAAGCATCCACGAATGCACCCCCCAGCGTTCCCTCGCCCGACAGATCGGTCATCTGGCCCACCCCCAAGCCACCCCATCCAGTGGAACCATGTTGGCGCTCCCCACACCCAGATGATCCGGCGATCGCCCCACACGAGTCCTCGTCGGTCCAAGGTCGGGCACCCGACCGCTTCCCACCATGGTCATCTCGCGATGCGGGAACCTGCGCTGCCGTTCCCCGGCAGTGGAAAGCCCGTGCTTGCCGCGCCCAAAATCACTCTTGGCTCGACATGTCCGCCTGCCCGCTCGCCGCCTGAGCCGCATCCTGAGCCATCGAAACCTGTACGCTTCCAACCCTCGCAGGACGTCTTCGGTGCAACGCAGACGCAAGCAAATCGGTGCGGCACCTTCCCCCAATGTGAACACAGCGGTACACCGCCCCCACCCCTTGCTCCACAGTCCCCAACGACTGGACGCTCATGCCCGCAAACCTCCGGTCCCCGCTCGCGCGACTCCAACGCATCCACGAGCGTCGCCGCCTGCTCGAGCTCTTTGTGCGTCTGTTCTCGGGGCTCGGGGTGGGCGCCATGGCGGGTGTGGCCCTGTGGCCATGGACGCACGCCGCCAGCCTTGTCGCAGCAACCGGCATCATCGCGTACAGCGCATTCGTCGGGCGGCGCATCTATCTGGCATCGCGCAGCTCCCTCGACGACATCGCACGTCTCATCGATGGCAAAGGCGAAACACACGACCTGATTCGCACTGCTCTGTGCATCATCACGGGGCGCTCTGTCGGATCCACCGCTCTGGCGGAAGCCATCGTGGCCGAGGCCATCACACGCCTTCCCACGGTCGAGCACCACGCGGACACCCCGTTTCGGCTGCCCCGCTCCCTTCCACCAGCGCTGGCTCTGATGGGCCTGCTCTGGTTCGTTCCATCACCTGAGAGCCCGCTTCCCACTCCATCGCTCTTCACGGAAGTCACCAAAGAGGATCCGAGTGTGGATGCGAACGCGTCGCTGCCCCGGAAACCCGAAGCACAGCGACCCGATCCCACCCAGGGCGAGGCCGGAGCCAGAAGCGAACGCGCAGCCACCGCATCCGGACGCGACCAAACCAGCAGCGGTGGCGCTGAGACCACTTCGATGGAAGGACTCGCCGGCGGTGCAGGCGACCGTGCGGCCGATGGTGATGTTGATGCAGCAGAGGCAGAAGGCGCCCCTGCCGAAGGCTCGGGTGCCTCTTCCAACACCGCGAGAGCCGCGGGGACGAGCGGGGTCGATGCCGGAAGCGCGTCTTCGTCGGCCGAGACGCCCGAAGCGGGACAACGCAGCCGCGCGGAGAGCCTTCTACCGCCCGAGGATGCCGCCGGGAGCGGGGCAGACCGCAACACCACCGGCACCGTGGACCAGACGAAATCGGTCGACGATAGTGTGCGCTCCGAGCAGGAGACGATCACCGTCGCCGATGCCGTGGTTGATGATCGTGATGCCCAGACCCGAGCCGTCGCGGGCACCCTCGATGTGCAGTCGGACAATCCCCAGTTCTATGATGCCGATGAGCAGTCCGATGGCGAGCTCAACGGCGATGGTGGGGCGGGCGGATGGACTGTGGGGCTGTCGCAGACCGGCGAGGGCGGAGTCAACGACGCGAGCGGCAGCACCTGGAAGACCGAAGCGGGCCTCGCCGATCCCCCCGACTGGTCGGATGCCCCCGCAGAATGGGTCGACGCCGCCTGGCAGGACGCACCTGCTGGCGTGGTTCGTCGGGTCAAAAACGGGCAGTCCGGGGGCGCAGGCAGCGCCGCATACATGGCCGCATGGCATCGCTACGCCGCCGTGGCCGAGTCCGACACCACCACCAAAACCCTGTCTGCAGGGCGTCGCTCCCTGATCCGGCAGTACTTCATCGCCATCGCCCCCACGGAGTCCCCATGAGTGGAGTCACCCCTGAACGTCTCGCGCAAGCGCGCGCCGGTCTCGACCGTCTCGAGGCGGGAATCCGAACCATCTACATCGGACAGGACGACTTGCTGCGAGACGTCCTCACTGGACTCGTCGCCGGCGGGCACCTGCTCCTCGAAGGTTCGCCTGGGCTGGGCAAGACCCTCCTGGTCAAGACCCTCGCGGGCTGTCTGGGATTGACCTTCCGGCGAATCCAGTTCACGCCCGACCTTATGCCCGCCGACATCACCGGGGGACCGAGCCTCATGAAGGGGCCGGATGGAAGCAATACCCTCCAATTTCGACCCGGGCCGGTCTTCACGAATGTACTGCTCGCCGATGAGATCAATCGGGGCACGCCCAAGACCCAGAGTGCCTTGCTGGAGGCCATGGCCGAAGGCTCCGTCACCGTCGCGGGCAGCCGCCGCCGACTCGACCTGCCCTTCTTCGTGCTCGCCACCCAGAATCCCATCGAGATGGAAGGCACCTATCCCCTGCCCGAGGCCCAGCTCGACCGCTTCATGTTCAAGCTCTCGGTTCCCTTTCCCGGCCGCGAAGTGCTCAAGAGCATCGGCGATCAGACCACGAGAAATACCACCGCTGAGCCCGAGCAGGTGCTCTCGCAGTCGGCGCTGCTCGACATTCAAAATGTGGTCACAGAGCTGCATACCCCCGAGCCCGCATTCGACTTCGCTGCCCG
>CAJWOS010000465.1 GCA_913044235.1 uncultured Pseudomonadota bacterium | reverse complement strand
GGTCAAACAAAACACCAGCGGTCGAGCGGTATTGATGTCCGACAATCCTGCCTATGACTGGCAATGGATTAACTACTACACATGGAAGTTCGCCGGCGAGAATCCTTTTGGGTTCACAGCCCGAAGGATAGGGGATTTCTGCGCAGGTCTCGAGCGCGATTTCTTGGTGACCAGTGAGTGGAAGAAGCTAAGAGGCGCAGATCTGCCGCATGATCCTCTAGAGGATGCCATCCTGAACGCAAAAGCCCTATTGGCCACGGCCAAGAAACATGGCATCGGGGTACCCGGCATCCATGCACCAGACACCAGCAAAGAAGCTGATAGAGCGCCGAAGAGACAACAGCCGGGGAACTCGTTTTTTTAGGCGTTTTTGATTTCAATAATACACGAATTAAATTGTATTTGCAATATATCTGTGCTATTATTAAATCAAATCACCGGGACCCTAAAGGAAACCTTATGCTCGATCTTACAAAGCCCTTCACCGTCGACGATGTAGGCCTTGCCGGTCTTTCCAATGTGGAGGTCTTCGAGGAAGCGGCTCAACAGTCCCAGTGTATAGCCGGCATCCAGCACGCCGATGAGGGCGCCATCATCGGCGTAGACGGGCGAAGCGACGTCGATGCACAGATCGTCTCTCCCGAACCACACATAGATGTCGGTCCAAGTGGTTTCTCCGGCTTGGACTGCCGCGGTAAACCAGGGCCGGGTGCGCGGATCAAACAGATCTCCATGCTCCGTGACGGCTCCCATCTCGAAGTCCGAAGACAGCGCATAGGTGATGAAGCGTCTGTCTTCATCCACGGTCGAGTAGCTATAGGAGCCGTCGAGCTCACGCTGAAAGCCGATGATCTCGCCGGAATGGGTGCCGTAGTAGATGTAGTTGACGTGCTGGAAGTCTTGGAGTTGCGTCCAGAAGCGCAGACGGAGGTGGTCGAGGTCGAGCGGATCGACAAGTCCGAGCCTCATTTCGGTCTTGTTGACCTGGTTGACAAGCTGAGGTTCGTCCAGAAACGTGCGCACCCGTTGTCGGATGCGCTGGGCATACGAGTCTCCGAGTGCAGTCGCGACTTCCCGCACGGACAGGTCCCCCGCACGGTGGGCCAGCCAGGACGTGATGCCCACCGACCCGAGCAACAGCGGGAGAAAAATCAGGTACAGCGCGGTCGACAGAGAGCGGGTCCGGTTCATGAGACTGCCACTCCGGATTCGGGGGGGGGGGCGAACGCAGTCTCTCACAAGGGGGGGGCTTCATCTGGCCGATAGGCGAACGCTGTGGGGCTCAAGATCTCCATTTCGCCGGTTCATGGTTCCTTGCGAGGATGTGCCGGTGCGACCTTCGACTTGTCACGCTGGATGGTCGCTCCAATTGAAAGGGTTCGTTACCCAGACCGGAGAATCAACATCAAGAGCAACAAACCCTCGGCCGCAACCGTGCGGCACCCAGGAGCGACCATGTCGGAAGGTCCAGAAAAAGCCTACAAGAACCTCCAATTCCTCAACAGCCCATCAGCACGGCACATCCGGATTCTCTGCGAGTACGAGGAACCGCGGCAGAGGTTCCGCGAACAGCGCGTCTCCGACACCATTGTGTTTTTCGGCTCCGCACGAGCCCGCCCCGTCGCCCAAGCAGCCGACGAAGTCGCCCATCTCGAGCGCGAGGTCGCCCGGACCACGAACGAGGTCGCCCGTGGCGAGCTCGAGCGGAACCTCACGATGGCCCGACGGCACGTCAAACTGGCTCGGTACTACGACGACACTCGAGAGCTTGCTCGACGGCTCACCGAGTGGGACATGCAGCGGCAGGGGTCGCGTCGTTACTACGTGTGTACCGGTGGTGGACCGGGCATCATGGAAGCCGCCAACCGGGGCGCGTCTGACATCCAGGGTGGGCGCAGCGTGGGGTTGGGCATTTCGTTGCCCTTTGAGGAAAAGGTAAACCAGTACGTCACTCCCGAGCTTGGCTTCGAGTTCCACTACTTTTTCACCCGGAAGTATTGGTTCATGTACCTTGCCAAAGCGATGGTGCTGATGCCCGGCGGCTTCGGTACGATGGACGAGCTCTTCGAGTCGCTGACCCTGCGGCAGACCGGGAAGGTCACAAAGCCACTGCCCACGGTTTTGTACGGCGACGACTACTGGGATGAGGTCATGGACATTGAAGCCATGATGCGCTGGGGAACCATCTCGGAGCGCGACCTGTTGCTGTTTCACCGGTCGAATACCGTAGACGATGCGTTTGACTTCCTCGTGGATGCAATCGAAAAGATCGAGCGCGGCGAGTCCGAGTGAGCCCTTCGAGGGTGGTCCGTTAAGGCACTCGAGACAACGGCGTGCTCGGTTGCGTGTCGCTGGGAGGTGCCATGTCCCGGTTTGGAATTCGAAAACGCTTGCGCTCCGCCCTCGGGGTTGGACGCCGTCCTGTGGAAATCATCCGCTATCCGGTCACCTATGTGCTGCCCGACGGCGGCGAGCAAACGGTGCAAGCCGAAGAATACTACTCCCTGCTCATGGCCAGTCAGGCGCTTCCCGCGCCGATTGGCACGGGTCGTCGGGCGGGAGGCACGTGTCCAGACGGCGGCTGTGCGCTGTGTCGGGTCGAAATCATCGACGACTCCGGCCTGAGCGTCATGACGGACTCCGAGCGGGAGTCGATGCAGGCGCTGGCCGAAGGCAAGCCCCACGAGGGTCGGAATCGGGAGCCAGGGGATCAGCCCACGCCCACGAGCCGGCTCGCTTGCTACGCAAAGATCCGTGGGCCAGGGGCCCGTGTGCAAGTCCTTGAGCTGTTCGACTACGACAGTGTGCGCGGCGATCCAGACGGGACCTGAAGTTCACGAACCCGTGCAGGCCGGTTACACGGCAGCATGGAAAACACACCGTACTGCGACTTGCACATTCACGTCGGGTCCTCCGTCGCCCCGCACGTGATGTGGTCCATCGCCAACCAGCAGGGGTTCAAGCTTCCGGTCCGAGACTACTGGGAGTTCGTGGACTTGATCACCATCAATCCTCGTCGGGTCCACAGTCTCGACGACTACCTGCGGATTCTCCACGAGTGGACCGAGAAGATCCAGTCGAGTCCGGCAGCGGTGGAGCGGTCGGTCTACGAGATCATGGGCAAGGAGTACCGCAGCTCTCGCGTGCAGCAGATCGAGCTGCGGTTCAATCCCATGAAGCGCAACCTGGGCGGTGAGCGTGACTTGGATCACATCATTCATGCAGCGCTTCGCGGAATGGACCGGGCGGTGCTCGAGTACAACCTCAAGGCCGGACTGATCTTCTGCCTCGCGCGGGAGTTCTCCGCCGAGCTCAACGAGATCATCCTCGAAAAGGCCATCCGCTACCGAAACCGCGGTGTGATCGGTATCGACCTGGCCGGAACGGAGTCGCTGGCCATTGAGCTGGATGAGAGCGTGGGGCGGTATGCCGCGATGTTCCAGCGGGCGCGAGACGCCGGCTTGGGTACCACCATCCACACCGGTGAAACGGCCAACACCGCCGGTGAAGGGGTCATCGCTGTCTTGAAGCACCTCAAGCCCGACCGGATTGGGCACGGGGTACGCGCGGCCTACAATGCCGAGGCGCTGCAGCGACTGTCCGACACCGACACCGTCTTGGAAATCTGTCCCACCTCCAACCTGCACACACGGGCGGTGCGGCACTTGGAGGAGTTCAAGTTCGTGCTGGGTGCGTTTCTCGAGGCAAAGGTGCCCATCACGATCAACACCGATGGCACGTACCTGTGCAGCACCAACTTGAAGCGGGAGTTCCGGCTGCTCACCGAGTCCGGAATCCTGACCTCTGAAGAGGCCGAGAGGGCTCGTCAAAACGCCTTTGACCGAAGCTTCATCTCCGCGTGAGTCCATCCATACGGTGCAGTGCTTGTCGAGCCTGACCGCTGACCACAGGGTGTGGGTGGTCCAGTACCCGGAGAATCTCGCGCCGGGCTTCGGGGGTTCCGAGGTTGGCGAGGACTGCGATTGCGTTGCGCTTGAGGCCCCACGCTTTCGGTCTGCGCAGTGGTGAGCCCACTAAGGATGCCGTCAGTGCTTCATCATCGCTGCGGAGGACTCGCGCGAGATCGAGCCATGCGTGACCCGGTCGCGGCGCGAAGTCCTGCTCAATGGCCGAGGGCGGCCTGTGGTTGTGTGGGCAGACTTCTTGGCACACGTCACAACCAAACACCCACCGTCCCATCCGGGTGGCGAAAGATGCGGGAATGACTGCGCGGTGCTCGATCGTGAGGGTGGAGATGCATGCGGCAGCATCGAGCTGCCCGTCCCCCGTGAAGGCACTCGTGGGGCACTGGTCATGGCACCGGGTACACCGTCCGCAATGTTTCAACATCCCGTGCTTCAGCGGTGGATCGGGCGCGACCGAGGCCGCCACCAATATCACTCCCAGGAAAAACCAGCTGCCGCGTCCCGGCTCGATCACCATGCAGTTCCGGCCGGCGTACCCCAGGCCGGCCCGACGGGCCCAGGCTCGCTCGACCAGAGGGCGCGCGTCCACGCTCCAGTAGCTCTCGACACCGTGCTGGCGGAGGTCTCGACAGAGCTTCCGCAGCCGCTTGGAGATGAGGTTGTGGTAGTCCCGCCCCCAGGCATACCGGGACACCTTTCCAGTCAGGCCGCCTGGGTCTGGTGGCCTCTCCCAGGCATAGTCCATGCCCAGCACCAGGGCGCTGCGCGCATTGGGGAGGAGGGTCTTGGGGTGGCGACGAACGGAGGCGCCGGATGCCATCCAGTCGAGCGTTGCTGTACGTTTCGCCCGCACCATGGCGTCGAACGCTTGCGATCCCGGGCCGGTCGGCGGCACGTCGGTAATGCGTGCACGCGTGAAGCCCATGCCCAGAGACCGCTCCAAGAGCAGCTCGCGTAAGGAGGCCGGGCTCGGTTGGGGATTGGTGGGCACGCGGTCGACACTCCGGTATTGACGAACTGCTGCCGATCCATATGTTGTCGCGCGTGGTCCCGGGGCGGCGGTGCGCTGCCCGTTGGGCGGTGCCGCTGTCGCAGGATGGTCGGCGGGCATGCTGGGCGGTCCAGCAACGCGACCAAGTCACCCAGCAAGGCCATGATGGCCGCCCCACAAGGCGGGCTGCGTACTATCTACACTCTCCTACCCGGAGTCTTTGTGTCTTCTGAAGTCGAGCACGTTGTCATTTGTGGTTCGGGGCCTGCGGGTCTCACGGCCGCCCTCTATGCCGCGAGAGCCAATCTCAAGCCGCTGGTTCTCGAAGGCATGCAGCCCGGTGGACAGCTCACGATCACCACTGAGGTGGAGAACTTCCCAGGCTTCGAGCATGGCATCCAAGGCCCAGAGTTGATGGACGTGATGAAGAAGCAGGTCGCTCGCTTCGGTACACGATTCGCGTTTGATGAAGTCACCTCGTGCCGGCTTGATGTCTGGCCCTTCGAGCTCTCGACGGCCAATGGAAGCACCATCCGGACCGAGACCCTGATTGTCGCGACCGGTGCCACCGCAAAGTATCTCGGGCTTCCAAACGAGACCCGACTGCAGGGCCACGGCGTGAGCGCCTGTGCAACCTGCGACGGGTTCTTCTTTCAGGGCGTGGAGCTTGCAGTGGTGGGGGGAGGCGACTCGGCGGCTGAGGAGGCCACCTTCCTCACCAAGTTTGCTTCGAAGGTGCACCTGCTGGTGCGCCGGGATGCGATGCGTGCATCCAAGATCATGCAGGAGCGGGTGCTCAAAAACCCCAAGGTAGAGGTGCACTGGAACACCTCCGTCACTGATGTGCTTGGGGCCAACGAAGTCGAGGGAATCCGTGTGCGCAACAGCGCCACCGGCGCCGAGACCGACTGGAACCACATCAAGGGCCTCTTCCTTGCCATCGGGCACAAGCCGAACTCCGACCCCTTCTCCCCGTGGATCGACCACGATGAGGTGGGCTACTTGAAGGCGGTACCCGGAACGTCGTGCACCAACATCGAGGGCGTGTTTGTGGCGGGCGACATCCAGGACAGTGTGTACCGGCAGGCCGTGACCG
>CAJWOS010000464.1 GCA_913044235.1 uncultured Pseudomonadota bacterium | reverse complement strand
TGTGCACTACAGCTATCGCGCGGACTACCAGCTCACCGACTATGTGATTTACAACTTGTTCCCCAATAACGTGATTACTGTGGGTCCGGATGGGGTGCAGTTGTTACGCCCGCGCCCGCACCCGGAGGCCGCATGCGTTCGCAGTTCGAAGAGGGCATCACCCTAGACCGCTTCATCTACGAAACCACCCAAGCCCATCCTGAGTCTACCGGTCGTTTCTCTACGCTGCTCCGCCAGATCTCCCTGGCGAGCCGCCTCGTGAGCGCTCGCGTGAACCGAGCGGGGCTCGCAGGAATGCTCGGGACCACGGGCGAGGTCAACGTACAGGGCGAGTTTGTTCAAAAACTCGACGAATACGCCAACAACACCTTCAAGCGGGCCCTCGAGCACGCGGGTTGTGTGGCTGCAATCCTCAGCGAGGAAGATGAAGGGCCGTACTTCACCCCCGAGCGGTTCCATAGTGGCCGCTACATTTTCGCCATGGACCCACTCGACGGCTCCTCCAACATCGACGTCAACGCATCCATCGGCACCATCTTTGCCGTCTTCCGTCGCCGGTCGCCCGAGGGCAGTCGCGCAGACATGGGCGACATTCTCCAGTCCGGTAACGATATCGTTGCCGCAGGGTATGTCATCTACGGCTCCGGTACTGTGATGGTGCTGTCCACCGGCGCAGGCGTGCACGGCTTCACGCTCGACCCGTCCGTCGGCGAGTTCTTCCTCTCCCATCCCGACATCCGGCTCTCGTCCGACACACGCATGTACAGTGTCAATGAAGGCTATACGGCCACCTGGACCCCCGAAGTGCAAAAGTGGGTGGCCGACCGCAAGACGCTCGAGGCCGGCTGGAAGCAACGCTACATCGGTTCATTGGTGGCCGACTTCCACCGCAACCTGATCAAGGGCGGCGTCTTCTTGTACCCCCGCAGCTCGGCCAACCCGAAGGGCAAGCTTCGACTGATGTATGAGGCCTTCCCGCTCGCCTTCCTCGTTGAGGCGGCAGGCGGTCGGGCCACCAATGGTCACGACCGCATCCTCGACCAGACCCCAGGCGGACTGCACGACCGCACTCCCTTGTTCATCGGCAATCCCGATCCGGTCGACGAAATCACTGCCCTCATTCGCAGCGCCGCACAATGACCTGGCTCAAGCTTCCGCACGACACGGCCACACCGGAGCTCACCAACGCTTCTCGGCGATGGAATGACCAGGGACGCCCAGTGCCGGCAGTCCTCGCACCCATGAAGCTGAACCTTCGTGCCATGCGAAGTGTGATGTTGATGAACAGCGCCGTCACCTTCGGTGGCTCCAGCCTCGGCCGAGCCCTCGAGGAGCGCGTGGCGGTCACGGTATCGGCCCTCAACGAGTGCTTCTACTGAACGGTCTCCCACGCGGAGTTTCTGCGTGACCACTGCTCAACCGACCCAGTCCCCTTCATCCAGACCCTCTGGGCGCTGGCGCGTGCGCACTTCGAGAGGCCGCCCAAGGAAGCCGTCACCGCTGTACTCGACGGACTTCATGCCGAGCTGTTCCCCTCCCCGCGCGACCGTGCTGTGGTGGCCTTCGTGACGCGCCTCACCTGGACCCCAGGAAGGGTGACCCGCGCAGAACACATCCCACTCCGCGCGGCCGGTCTCGACGACCGCGAGATCCTTGACATCGTGCAAGTTGCGTCGTGTTTTGCATTCATGAACCGTCTCGCCGATGGCACGGGTGTCACGGTAGAACCGAACCGCCACGCGCTCGCTCGCACGCTCTTCGGGTCCACCGCCCTCGAAGCGCACCTCGCTTGGGGGGGTGCATCCACAGGAGTGCCCACATGAGCACCGACCGCCCAGCGCCAAGCATCCATCCCCTGCCCACCGATGTGGAGCTGCCGCCCGAAGGCCGCAGCACGCCGAGCAAAGACTATCGGTCCGTCGTTGACTTCCCCACATCAGTGGACCTCCAGGTGATCGGGCGCATCCACTCCCCCTTTACCGAGCGCTTTGGAACGCCTCGACAGGCCTGCCTGGGCACCGCCGGCGACGCCGCAGACCGTGTGGAGGGCCGAGTCGAGCTATTCGCGCATCTCGTGCACCCGCATGCACTCCGCGACCTCGACGGGTTTGATCGCATCTGGCTGCTCACCTGGTTGCACCTGAATGGCTCGAAGTGGCCCAACCTCGTACGCCCCCCCCGCGGCGGCCCCCGGCGGGGCATCCTGGCCACGCGTGCTCCGCACCGTCCCAACCCCATCGGGCTCTCAGCGGTCCGCGTGTTGGGCGTGGAGGGAACCACGATTCATGTGGCCGGCCTCGACCTCATCGACGGCACCCCCGTGCTCGATGTAAAGCCGTACGTCGCCTACGCCGACGCCTTCCCCGATGCGTCGTCCGGCTGGGTGGACGAATACGGCGGACCGCCCATCCCAAAGAAGCTCTGAACGTCGCGGCAGGACCGCTGCTCAGCGCCGTGACCAAGCCACCATGCCCTTGATGTTGGCCTTGACCACCTGGGCGGCGCTCGCATCAGCGCCGCGGGTGAGCGCAGCAAACTTCAGGCGCCCGACATCCTTTTTCTTCGGGGCGCTCGAGAGCGCGTAGGCCACCGCATCCGGCTTCAACAGCCATGCGCCGACGTTGTAGTCGCTGCGTGCCCCCTGGCGCGGGTTCAGCCGCTCCGTCTCAGACTCCAGCATGTGCCAGGCCACCACCCGCCAGCCGTCGCGCTCACCGAAGTCTGTGATCACAAGCTCCATCTGGATTTGTGCGAGCATCGGCACCTTCACCCGCTGGTAGAACCGCACGGACTTAGACCCTGCGTACTGGGGATCGGCGATGACGCGGCTTTCCTCTACGTAGTCGATGTTGCCGCGGTACTCGCCCACATTCATGATCGTTGCGGCGAGTGCATCGACGTCGATGCCGGGCATTCCGAGCGTGCCCACCCCCTCACTCGTGGGGCGGCCGGCATGGCGCCATGCGTTGAACTGGAGGTCAGACCCACGTGCGGAGGGCAGGTTCGCGAACACGCGGTCGAGAAAGGCGCTGGCAGACATGCAAACTCCCGGGCTTCGGCTTCGGCCGACCGGATTCGGTGCGGCAGGTATGTGAGGGCCGCAGAGCATACACCGTCCGTTCGCGCCGCACCGGTTAGTCGCGTCGCTCCGGTTTCTGGACGGAGTCCATCAACATGTCCCAAGTGCCTACCCTCGCCGCTCTCTTGTCCCAGCTTGTGGTCGATGCCGCCGATCGTGCAGGCCATGCGGGAGTCCTCGACACCGTCGAGCCCGCCACACCCACCAACAATCCGAAGTTCGGCGACTACCAGTCCAACCATGCCTTTCGACTCGGCAAGGCACTGCGCACCAACCCGCGCAAGGTCGCCGAGACGGTGAAATCGGAGCTCACAGATCATCCGCTCGTCGATCGGATCGATGTGGCCGGTCCGGGATTCATCAACTTCCACCTCAACCCCACGGCCGTCGCTGCCCATGTGGCGCTGCAGACGGCATCGTCCACGGCGGGGATCCCGCAGGCAGGCGCGAACCATACTGTCGTGATCGACTACAGCTCCCCGAATGTGGCCAAGCGGATGCACATCGGCCACATGCGCTCCACCATCATCGGCAACGCTTTCCATCGACTCTACGAAGCCTGCGGGTGGACGGTGGTGGCCGACAACCACATCGGCGACTGGGGTACTCAGTTCGGCAAGCTCATCGTCTCTTGGCACAAAGACCTCGATAAGGAACGGTTCGCAGCAGACCCCATCGCCGAGCTCGAGCGCTTGTATGTGGCCTTCGGCACCTGGGCTGAGGAAGACCCCTCGCTTGCAGACGCTGCGCGTGCCGAGACCGCGAAGCTCCAGGCGGGCGACGAGGACAACACCAGACTCTGGAAGACATTCATCGAGATCTCGCTGCGCGAGTTTGAGTCGGTCTACCAGCGGCTCGGCGTGGAGTTCGACGTCACCTTGGGCGAGAGCTTCTACAACGATGCCCTTCCCGGTGTCGTGGACTCGCTGCTCGATGCCGGGATTGCGATCGAAGACGACAGCGCTGTCATCATCGACTTTCCCGAAGATCATCCGGTCAGGGCGGTTCGCAACCGCAAGCTCGTCATCCGCAAGAGCGACGGCGCCTTCCTCTACGGCACCACCGACCTCGCCACCCTCGAATACCGACTCAAAGAGTGGAGCCCACGGGAGATCGTGTACGTCACGGATGGCCGCCAGCAGCTGCACTTCACCCAAGTCTTCGAAGCCTGGAAGACCTGGCGTACCAGCCGCGGGCTCTCGACCGACGATGTCGCGCTCCGGCACTCATGGTTCGGGACCCTGAAGCTCCCCCAAGGTTCGATGTCGACCCGGAAGGGCAACGTCATTCGTCTCGTCGACCTTCTCGATGAAGCGGTGTCTCGCTCGCGTGCGGTGATCGATGCCAAGTCGAGCGACCTGCCAGACCATGAACGCGCTGCCATCGCCGAGGCCGTTGGCATCGGTTCTGTTCGGTATGCCGACCTTTCGCAGAACCCACAATCGGATGTCATCTTCGACTGGGACCGGATGTTGTCTCTCGATGGCAACACCGCGGTCTTCCTTTTGTATAGCGCCGCACGCTGCTTCAGCATTCTGCGCAAAGTCGGGGTCGATGCAAGCACCCTCGACCTGTCCGTGGCGGCCCCCGAACATCCACGCGAAAGAGAGCTCGTGTTGGCGCTCGCCCGCTTCCCCGAAGTGGTTGCCATTGCGCGGCAGTCGCACCGTCCGAACCTGCTCTGCGACCATCTGTTCGAGACCGCACAGCGGCTCAACCGCTTCTATGCCGCCTGTCGAGTCATCCAAAAGGACGGTATCGCCGACCCTTCTCGACTCGCACTCGTGGCGCTCACCGGCCGTGTGTTCCGAAGCGGACTCTCGGTCCTCGGCATTCCGGTGCTCGAGCGGATGTGATCAAAGCGCGGGAGCCGGTCAGCCTCGTCGCTCGCCGTCACGCCGCGCACGCCTGTCGCAACCTGACGCCTCGTGCGCCTTGTCGTATACAGGGGTTTGGCCTGCTCGAGACCCGGGCTACACTTGTTTTGGTGCGATTCGCCGCCGCCCGTTGGAGTCTTCATGAATGCCCCCCGCCGGTCTGCCTCCCCGGACATCCGAGCAGCGCTCTCGGGCACCAAGGTCGCGTTGGTATACCCACCGTACGGACCGGTCCGGAACGAGCCAGGTATCAAGACCGTCAAGGAAAACTACGGCATCTTCCCCAGTCTCTCGCTGCTCTATGTGGCCGGAATCTTGGAGGACGCTGGATGTGAAGTCCTGTTCATCGACGCGCATGCCGAAGACCTCACGCTCGACGAGACCGTGGCGCGGCTGCGCTCCTTCGGGCCCGAGTTTGTGGGCTACACCCTCACCACCTATTTGTTCTTCCAGTCGATGGACTGGATCAAGGCCATTCGCGCCGAGCTCGACATCCCCGTCATCGTGGGCGGCGTGCATCTCTCGATCTACCCCCGCGAGACCCTCGGTTACACCGCCATCGACTATGCGGTCACCAATGAGGCCGAAGTCGCCCTGCCGGAGCTTTTGGTTGCCCTCGTCCGCAAGCGCAACCTCGCCGACGTGCGCGGAATCGCTTTTCGCCAGCCCGACGGCACGGTGGTGGTCACGCCCAAAGCGGCCGACTGCAACGTAGACCAGGCGCCCTTCCCCGCACGGCACCTGCTCGACAACTCGATCTACTATTCGTTCATTTCGCAGTACAAGAACTTCACGTGCTTCATCACGAGCCGAGGGTGCCCCTACAAGTGCATCTTCTGCGAACAAGGCAGCAAGCCCTTCCGGGCCCGGTCTCCCACCAACGTGGTGGACGAGCTGGAGCTGTCGTACAAAGAATATGGCATCCGCGAGCTCGACTTCTTCGACAGTTCTTTCACCATCCGGAAAGACCGCGTCATTGCTATCTGCGACGAGATCAAGCGCCGGAAGCTCCCCATCGTGTGGGCCGCTCGAACGCGTGTGGACTGCATCACCGACG
>CAJWOS010000463.1 GCA_913044235.1 uncultured Pseudomonadota bacterium | reverse complement strand
GCACGCACTACTGCTACTCGCCGCTCTTCTGGCGCGTGTACTTTCGTAGCCTCCTGGAGCAGCTCTCGGGCTCTAAGTAAGTCTAAGTGAGTTTGTCCGGTGCTTTTTCCCCCTTCCACGCGCTGTCCTGGCGCGAGCTCCACCTCGACGCTCGCTCGCCCTCTGCTCACCGCCGGCGAGTGGACGTGCACCGTTGAGCCCTACGACGGAACCGATGAGGGCTCCGTGGCCAGTGCCACGGTCCGAGTGGAGGAACCGCTTCCCAACGACTGCCCCGTCGCCAGCTGCTCGCTGGAGTTCGACGGCGTCGATGACTTCGTGGAAGTCCCTCACGACGGCAGCCTCGACGTGGGCACCACCGGACTCACCGTCGAAGCGTGGCTGCTCTACTCCACCATCGACACCGACTGCATGGTTGGGGTGCGCAAAGGCACCAGCGCCAGCGCCTCGTTTGCCTACTGGCTGCACAAGAACGGCGCCCCGGTGGACAGCTTGTACTGGGGCTCCTGGCCAGCCTTCACATGCCTCTCCTGGGAAGCGGTCCGGGCCGGGCAGTGGGTGCACTACGCCGGTGTGTGGGACCCGAGCACCAACACCGCCCGCACCTACATCAACGGTGTGGCGTTCTGCGACGAGGCGCTCACAAGCCCGATCCAGAACAACACGGAGCCGCTGCGCATCGGCATCGACTGGGACTGGGGCTGCCCGATGCATGGGGTGATCGACGAGGTCCGCATCAGCCGGGTGGCTCGCTACACGAGCGCCTTCACCCCGAGCACCGCGCACACACCCGACGCCGACACGATGGCACTGTACTCGTTCGACGCCTACGCCGGATCGACGCTCTACGACCGCAGCGGGAATGGCAACCACGGCGTGATCGATGGCGCGGTATGGTCCACCAGCAGCCCTCCATGAGGCCCTACTCGAAGCGAATGTCGTCGAGGTAGACCGTGACCGGCCGCTGCTGAGGAAGCACCCACCAAAATCCAGTCACGAGGTGGCTGCGGTCTCCCTTCAGGCGCACCCGGACTTCCTGCCACTCGGTGGTCAATGCCACCGTCTTTTCGACCTTCAGGCTGTCGGGGTGGGGCTTGTCTTCATCGACGATACCGCTGCCCACCCGGATGGTCCCCCAGCCGAACTCGCCGCGCACCCGAAACACCAGGAAGCGGGCGTTCGAGAGGTCAGCGCCACCGGGGTGGTCTCCCCAGTTGTGGGCGGGGGTCTGCCAGGCCACACCACTCCAGCCCTCGCCGCTGCTCTCAATGCGGATGCACGATGGAGGGCTGGCGCACCCCGCCTGGTGGTCGAGTGCCCACGTGAAGGACTCGAGGCTGCCCATGTGACCGGTCGGGACCCATGGAGAGCCGACCCCAGCGTCCTGGTACACATACCAAGGCATCGGAAGTGCTTGATCGGCAGGGTCGGGTGTGCCCACGAGCATTGGCAAGCTCGCTGTGGCCCCTCCACCCGCATCGTCGCGCACGGTTGCGTACAGGCGGTAGACACCCGGCCATTTGGGCATCTTCAGCTTCACTTCTCCCACCTCACCGTTGACGACGGCCTCCGGAATCGAAGCCGGCAGCCCCTGCGGATCCCCACCGGTGATCGGTTCCGCGATTTCGCGCCGCAGCACCCACTCGGTCTGCAGATCCTGACCACCGGGGTCGCTGACTGTCCACGACACCCGCACCATGGCCCCCGGCTCCACGTGGTCACCCTGGTCGGAGACGAGCGGCGTGACCACGGGGACCGGGTCGGGAACCGGGCTGCCCCACACCTCAGCCAGGGCGTCGACCCCTGCGAGCCGGGTGCCATCCGGCAGGAAGAGGCCAAACCAAGTGGCCGTGGCCTCGGTCTTCCAGGCCCACAAAAACGCGTAGCCTCCGATCACGAGTGGGTCAGCCACCCCCGCTCGTGCAACCTTCACATAGGCCGCCGCCTTGTCGGTGCTGGTCTGCTCCGGCGGTGCACCGAAGTCCGTCTTTCCGATCTCCCACACACCGAAGGGTCCATACTCGGTGAACACGATGGGCTTGGTACCGCCCGCCTCATGGTACCGCTGCGGGGCCGAGGGAGCCCCCCCGTAGGAGTTGATGCCGTGGATGTCGATGTGTGCGCATCCCCCCAGCGCCGCCACGCGTCCGCCCCCGATGTCGGCGGTCGTGCTCATCACGGGATGGTGCGGGTCGAGCTCCTGGATGAGCGCCGCGGCCTCACAGACGGCGGTCCAGATCGCCGGATCGTCACCCGAGTCGAAGCCCTCCATCTCGTTGCCAAGGCCCCACATCAGCAGCGCTGGGTGGTCCTTGTGGGCCATCACAGCCTGCCTCACGACTTCATGCTGGGCGGCCACCTGCGCCGCATCACTGTAGTCGAAGCCATGACGCTCGTGGCCGAGCCAGATGCCCAACGACACGGTGAGGCCGAGCGAATGGGCCTCATCGAGCAGCGCTGCAGTCTCTTCGCCCACGCCCCAAGTGCGAAGCGACGTGCCACCGATGGCCACGAGCTGGTCGAGTCCGTGAGTACCGCCCACACCTCGGAGTGTGAAGGGCTGACCACCCCGCTGGAGTGCATACCCAGCATCGGTCCGCACCACCTCCACCGGGATCGGGGCCGCGGCGACCGGGCTCAACAGAGACAAGAGTGCGAACATGCCACCTCCGCCGGGCGCCTACTTGTCGGGCACGTGCAGCAGGCAGACCGAGTTGATGCAGTACCGCAGTCCCGTGGGTCTCGGTCCATCGTCGAACACATGGCCAAGGTGAGCATCACACCGACTGCAGCGCACCTCGGTGCGGAGCATGCCATAGCTCAGGTCGTTCAGGCGACTCACCGCACCCGGCTCGTACTCTTCGTAGAAGCTGGGCCAGCCCGTGCCCGAGTCAAACTTGTGCTCCGCCTTGAAGAGCGCCAGACCACACGAGGAACACGCAAAGGTGCCGGGGGCCTTCTGCTTGTTCAGCGCGCCCGTAAATGCGCGTTCCGTGCCGCCTTCCCGGCACACGGCGTACACCTTCGGCGGGAGACGCTCCTTCCAGTAGGCCGCGGTCTTCGCCTTCCAGTCCACCTTGTCGACCTTTACACCTCGGAGGTGCGAGGCGCGGATGGTGGTGGGGATGTCTCCCTGCGCTACCGGTCCGGCAAAGCTCGCCTGCAGGTATAGGACCCCAAAGACCGCAAGCAAACCGACCATGAGCACATTGAATGAGCGGCTTGACGACATGGTGGCCTCCGGCGGCCGTTGGTTGGCACCCCGCCTGACTCTTGTACCGCGACCACAGAGGTCGTCGATACCACCAGGCCACTTGACTGCGTCGTGCGCCGGTCTTCACTCCCGCCGGCGGGCGGCCAGTCCGAGCATACCCAAGGCCAACACGCCCCATCCGTAGGGCATTCTTCCGCTGTGCGCACAGTCGAAGGAGTCTGGATCGCAGTCCTCGGCTTCGACAGGCAGTGTGTAGTCCACCGCACCTGCCTCGAGCGCTTCAATCCGAAGGTCGACGCAGTAGTTCCCACCGTCGCTGCACGTCGAACAGACCAGTCCGAAGGAAGCCACAGTCTGACAAACTTCATCTGGATCCCCCACACCGAGTAGGTCGCTGAGGAATGGACCAAACTCACGCGCATCGAGGTGACCGGTGAGCGTGCCATCGTAGAGGGAGTCGCAGTCGGATGAGACTGTCGCTTCGATGGTCATGTCTTGGACCGTGATCGCTTGTCCAGACTCGATGAAGCGGAAGTCCTGTCGACTCGTCTGGAAGGTCGGATTCGAAAACCCCGCCGAGAACACTTCGGGCTGAACGCACTCGTTCGCCGCCGCCGCGGTACCCAGACCCACCAGTACGGTCGCCGAGGAGGCCGTACCAGTGGGGAGCTCCAGCACAAACTGATCCCCCAGTGAATCCGCAAGCAGGTCTCCGACTCCGGCGGAGGGCTCAACCCAGGAGCCCCCGCTGAGGTCAAGCAGCCAGGTGCGACCCGCTGGGTCGCAGGAGATCGGATCCGGGTCAGCCTCGCCGTCGGACCCATCACCGCCCGAGCCGCCGCCGCCGCCGCCGCCATCGCCATCGCCATCGCCATCGCCATCGCCATCGCCATCGCCATCGGGGTCGGTCGGCCCAGGGTCGACCGTGCTGCTTGCACGATCGGAGGCGGCCCCAGTGTCGCCCGAGTCATCGTCTTTCGACCCGGTAGGGATGCATCCCGCCATCGCCATCGCCATCGCCATCGCAAAGAGCACACCGGTTGCAGATCGGTCGCGCATTGATTCCTCCAAGTCAGGACGGTCTCGCCAACTCAACAGACTCGCCTCAGTCGCAGACCGAGCCTACCAAGACGCCGATCCGAATGTCGCAAACCAGTCCATCACCGCAGCCGAATAGTAAGACGGAATGCCGTGGCCCGCGTCGGCCCCGTACAGACAGTACCGCACCTCGGCATCGCACTCCGCATAGCTCACGCAGGTGCCAGGCGCCTCGAAGCCAAGGTCGGTAGTGGCGCTCCCGTCACAGCTGTGGGTGTCGAGCCAGAAGTCGTTGCACTGGTCGCCGTATTCGCCCGGATAGGACTGCATCGTGAAGTGGGTGTCGTTGATGCCGAACCACGTCCAGACGGCGGCACTTCCCGCGCAGGAAGTCCAGCCCCCGCCCGTGGTGAACCAGTAGGGCTGGTTGGCCGCGGCCGGCGCGCTCGCCGTGAAGCGGTCGCCCAGGAAGCAGGCCACCACCTGCGCCATGTCTCCGCCCCAGGAGTGGCCCGTGGCAAAGACCTGCTGCGTGTCGATGCACAGGTTTTCTTCGAGGTGGTCGAGCAGCTTCTCGGTAAACACGAGGTCGCCCATGCCGTTGGCCGGGTAGGCGTGCGGACCGAGCACCCAGCCACCGTAGGGGCCCCAGCCCGCGAAATCGCGCCAGAGTGGGTCAGGGTAGACAAACACCTCGGGCAGCCCAGTGCGACCCTCCAGGCTGAGGTAACCCCGAATCTGCTGGCCCACCCAATTGGTGCCAGGGAAGCCGAAGATTAGCCGATGGGGCACCGTTGGGTCATAGTCGGAAGGGAGCACGAGGTAGGCTCCCCGGATGCCATCCCCGTCTGTGCCGGCGTCGAGCTCGATCTGAGTGCCGCCGACAGACCAAGCCGCCAGTAGACCGCAGCCGACACTCGCAGAGGCTGAAGCGTCGGCCTCGGCCGTGTCTGCGTCGCCCGTCTCCCCACCATCGTGGCCCGAGCCGGCGTCGCCGACCCATGGCCACCGGCGCCATCATCGGCGCCAGTATCTCCCGAGCCGCCAGCGGAACCACCACCGACTCCATCCCCGACATCAGCCCTCGGTGTGGCAGTGCTTGAGTCCGTCGACTCGGACTCGCTCTTGTGGGCGCTGCTGCACCCGACCACCACCCACAGGGGCCCATGCCTGGCGACTCATGCGCAGCTCCTCCGCACCACGCACGCGGCCCCCGAGGCGGGGCCCGTGCGGCCTACTGCTCGACAATCTTGAACTCAACACGACGGTTGGCAGCACGGGCCTTGTCGGATGTGCCCGACTCTACCGGCACCCGCTCGCCGTATCCCTTCGCCACGAGGCGTCCGCCATCGACCCCTTGCGAGATCAGGTACTTCCGCACTGCCTCTGCACGACGGTTCGACAGCTCGATGTTGTACTCGTCGGAGCCTTGGTCGTCGGTGTGACCCTGAATCTCCACACGCTTGATGTAATCGTTGGCTTGGAGCACGGCCGCCACGTCGTTGAGGAGCTTGAAGGAACGACGGAGGATGACGGCCTCGTTGGTCTCGAAGTACACACGGTCGAGAATCTCGATCGCCTCACGGGTGACGACCACAACCGGGCAGCCGTCGCTGCTGCCCTCGCCGCCATGCACATCGGGGCACTTGTCGATGTCATCGCGGAAGCCATCACCATCTCGATCCGGGCAGCCCATGAGCTCCGGCACACCCGGTTCGACCGGGCAGGCATCTTCCGGATCGACCACACCATCCCCGTCGGTGTCGGG
>CAJWOS010000462.1 GCA_913044235.1 uncultured Pseudomonadota bacterium | reverse complement strand
CGTGACGGAGTCGTTCGCAGGTACTCGTACGACGAGTCCATTCGACTGTACCAACGCCGCATTGAGTCCGCGGAAGCTCGGTATGAAGACGGCGATGTGGTGGATGCCGAAGTGGTCCACTGCAGGCTGCGAATCGGGCAGCTCCGACGGTCGTATTTTGCGCGCTATGGATGGAGCGCCATGCGGGTTGGGGACCGCCCCGGACTGCTTGCCGGCGAGTTTGCCGGTGAGGTGGCGGCTTTCCTTCGCCGTGTGGTGCAGGTCGTTCCCGAGCCCGACGCTCCGGGTCACTCCGTTCGTTTCGCGCTGCTCGCCGATCGCGCGCATCATCAGGTCTATTACGTGCGCAGGGCCGACACGGACGACAAGGCGCTCTGGCTCCTCTACCTCTACCGGTTCTCAGGCTTGGAGGCCTGTCCGGGGCGGGCATCCTTCTTCAGCACGCTCAAGCTGCTCCAGTCAGTTGCAGACAAGTCCGACAGTGTGGAGCAAGTGCTCGGGTTTCACCACACCACCGACTGCGGAATCATTTTGTCCGGCACCCGGTCTCCTGCCGAGCAGGCCCCCCGAGAAGGGGCGCCGAAGGTCGAGTGGCTCGACTTTGCTGCCGTTGATGGAGACCCCCTCCAGGCGGCCTTTTCCGCACTGCGGCGAGGGAGGCTGTCCGACGCGCTCGTCCGCTTCACCGAAGCCTATGAAGCCCAGCCATTCCGTCGCGCTGCTTATGTGGGTGCAGGTGTGGTGGCAGACCAACTCGGCGCGTTCGAGGCGGCTGAGACGGCCGCACTCATGGGGGTCCGGTACCTTCCTGACGACAATTTTCTTCGCCATCACCTCGCGCTTGTCGAGCTTCGCCTCGGGCGACTCAAGGACGTGAGCCGCACCCTTCACATCCTGCAGGATAGGGTGCCCGGTGCCGCATCGAATCGCCTCCTGGCGGGGCTCGCTGCGCTGTCCGGTGATCGTTGGTTGCGCGGGCTCCGAGACGTGCGAAACGCGCTGTATGAGCTCGATGGATACGACCCCGACCTTGCCCATGCCGCTCGAGACCTCCTATCCTTGGTCGTTTGGGGAAGTATTGTCATGGTGTGTGGGCTCACGTTGTCACTGGCCTCCTATGTGGCCTCATACGTCGGATTTTCTTGGCCTTTCGGGCTCTCCATCGCAGTTCTATTGGGGGGGGTGACGCTCACTGCCGGAGCCGCCCTCTCCACTCGCACCAGGGTGCATCGACTGATTCGTGCGCCAAGCGGATGGGGGCTACGCCTCAGCAATCCACGCTGCTTCCGGGATGCGGCCGAGGCATGCGGCATCGAGGGTGTCGCGCGCGACTACTGAGACAGGGCTTCCGCGACCGCTTGCAAGGTGCCTGAGGTGACGATGTACGGAGCGGAGGTCCCGGCTTCCGTGGCCACGCGGTCGCCGGCATCGGTGGCCTGGTGCACAGTGAGCGACAACACTTCACCGCCTTGGTGAACCTCGATCCGTCCAGAGGGCGGTCCGTTGGGAGCCGGCGTAGGAGAGCCTCTCACCGCCTCTCCAGTCTCCAGAGCCACAAGAATGGCCGTGGCTCGCGGGTCGCTCCATCCGTCGGCGGTACGCTGGGTGTCCAACTCCACCCCATCAAGCCGCACCACAAGTCGCTCCAACAGGGTGGGACGCAGTCCCACGAGTCGTGTATCGGCCCAGCCTGTCCCATCCACCTGGAGGAGCTCCGCGAGCTCTCCGCCTGCCAGCAGGACCTGCCCCGGGTGGTTGGGCCCTGAGGCATTCCAGGATGCATCTGGCCGCTGCTTGAGCTGGATTGCAGCCTCCTCGGTCGGGTCTCCCCAGGAAACGGCCACGATCCAGTCGGAGTCTTGCAGTGGGGGCATCGCGTCGAGGTAGGTCTGGGCTTTGGTGAATCGAATGGTGTCGATCAGAGTGTGGACCGCGCTTTCCGACGCCTTCACGCGCGGATCGAGATCCGTACGCCACCACCCCAGGACATCCCGCTCAAAGATGGGGGAGCCAAGCGTGGAGGCAGCTTGAATCATGACCCGCTTCACCTCCGAGCGTGGAAACGAGGCGAGTGTGGGCTCTCGAAGATCGGTGAGGGTCTGTGGGAGTGCGGACCGGATCCGGGTGCGACTCGCGCGCACTGCTCCCTGTCCCAGCTGGATGTAGGACGCCGACCCGACTGGAGCGTCTTGACCGATGCGGACCACCAGATCCCCTCGCTCGGCTACCTCCAGCGCAATCACCGGGCTGCTGTCGCCCAGTCCTACGCGCTCAGGAAGTACATCGATCGGCTCTCCAGCTTGCAGGTCCAGCACCGAACGCAGCAGGGCATCAATCCGGCTGCCCTCAGCCGGAACATCTACCGGCTCTACCCACCGCCAGCTCGCGCCTTCTCGGACGACACGGATGCGGTTCCCATCCAACGTGAGGTTCATGCCGGTCACCTGATCGACTGTGCGACCATCAGCGATCCCCTCCCAGCGACGGTCGCCATCTCGCTCCGCCGTCGGGGGCTCCAGAAAAACGATGCCGAGAACGAGCACGGCAAGGACCGCGGAGAGCAGGACGAGCCACCTGCTTTGTCTTTCATCCATCGCAACGGTCCTGGGTGCGGGTTCGGGCCCCCGATCTGGCGCGCAAGCAGATAGTCGCTCGGGACCAAGCCGGCACCGTTGCAGGGATGTCCGGTTGACCATCGGCCTGTCGCGAATAGCGTGCTCGGCAAAGTCAACCGCGCCCGCCTTCCGGACCGCTGCACGGCCCGCAAAGAATCGAGAGGTTTACCAATGACCGATGAAGTAATCGACAACGAAGCCGCGAACGCCGCAGAAGAAACTGCAGAGGACTCTTCCCCCGCGACTGAGGAAGCGACTGCAGCCACGGAAGACCACGCCGCGCCGCCAGAATCTGAGCCCGAAGAAGTCGAAGCTTCTCCAGAGGAAGACGACTCGGAAGGGCCTCGGATCGAGATCATCGAAGAAGATCCCGCACAGCAGGAAATCGACCGACTGGAAGGCGTGGTGGCAGAGCTACAGGGGCGTCTCCGGGCCGTGAGCGCTGCGTACCAGAAGCAGCAGAGTGAAGTGGCGGCTACGCGGGATCGCCTCAAGCGACAGGCGGCGGTGCAGGAGGAGCTGCGCCGCGGTGAAGTGGTGTCAGGCCTCTTCGAGCCCGTGGAAAACCTTCGTCGGTCGTTGGATGCGGCGAAGAAGGGAGCCTCCAACGACGACACCGTCCAGGGGCTGGAATTGGTGCTCAAGGCGTTCATGGACAGCTTCGGAAAGCTCGGTCTTGAAGAGGTGCCCGGCAAGGGCGCCGCCTTTGACCCGAACATTCACGAAGCGCTCACCACCATGCCCGTCACCGATGCCGCACTCGACCAGGCGGTGATCGAGGTGTTCGCCGCTGGGTACCGAATTGGCAGTCGTCTCATTCGACCGGCCAAGGTGATTGTGGGTGCCTACCAAGAGCCGGTCGGCGAGGCATGAAGCAACGCCCGCCCCGGTTCCACCTTGCGCTGCTCAACCCCGAGATCGGCCCCAATACGGGCAATATCGGTCGCCTGAGCTTGGGCCTTGGGGCGCGGCTGCACCTGATCCACCCGCTTGGCTTCCGAACGGACGAGAAGGCCGTGCGGCGAGCAGGACTCGACTATTGGAAGCATGTCGACGTGCAGGAACATGCAGATGCCGGGGCGTTCTTCGAGTGGGTGGGCGCTCGCCCCTTGCACCTCTTCAGCGCTCGAGGGGCAGCCTCGTACGTGCGCTGCCCATTTGAACGCGACAGCGTGCTTCTCTTCGGGCGGGAAAGCCAAGGGCTCCCAGCGGCTTTGGTATCCCAGCACGGTGCGTTTCGGATTCCCCTTGAGCCGACCGTCCGGAGCTTGAATCTTGCGAATGCTGTAGCAGTTGTGGCGTATGCAGCGTTGCAGCGGGTCGAGCCAGTCCTCTTCGATTAGTGCGGCGCTGAAACCTTCCGCTCCAGAACCAGCCGCGCGAGTTCGCCATGACCCTGCCTCAAGATTTGTACGCCGTGATCCTCGCAGGTGGTCGAGGCACTCGGTTTTGGCCCCTTTCTCGCCGACAGCGTCCCAAGCAGTGCCTGCCGCTTACGGGCGAGTCCACCATGCTGCAGGAGACGGTGGCGCGGCTTCAGCCAATGATTCCAGCGGAACGCGTGCTCGTGGTGACGGGCCCCACCATGGCGGATCTGGTGCGCGAGCAGCTCCCAGAGCTACCCCCGGAAAACATCATTGTGGAGCCGAGTCCCCGCAATACGGCACCCTGCATCGCGCTGGGGGCGGTCGAGGTGGCTCGACGGGGAGGCGGACGGGCGGTGATGGCGGTGCTCCCTGCGGATCACTACATCGGCGCGCCGGACGCGCTGCGAAACATTCTCCTCGCGGCGCGCGACGTGGCCTTGTCCACCAACGCCTTGATCACACTGGGGATCAAGCCCCGCTACCCAGAGTCTGGCTACGGGTACCTGCATGTTGGCGTGCCAATGGGGACTTGGCACAGCCACACGTTCCACATGGTGGAGCGATTCACCGAAAAGCCCTCTGTGGAAGTAGCGACAAAGTGGGTCGCAGAAGGAACCCATCTCTGGAACGCCGGAATGTTCGTGTTCACCGTGGATGCCATCCGCGACGCGATCCGAGAACATCTGCCCGCAACGGCCATGGCCATGCTCGACCTCGCGCGTGATCCAGCACTGCTGCCGTCGGCGTGGGAACGCATGGAGGCCACCAGCATCGACTACGGAATCATGGAGCGCAGCCGGCACATCTTGACGGTGCCGTGCGACCCGCAGTGGTCGGATCTAGGCGCGTGGACTGCCCTGGATGCCATCCTGCCCTCGGTTGAGGGGGGGCATGGACAGGCCACTGCTGTGCTCGCGGTTGACTCGGAGCGCAACACGGTCTTCGCGCCCCGTAAGTCCGTCGCTCTGGTTGGCGTGTCGGACCTTGTGGTCGTCGACACCGATGACGCGATTTTGGTGATGTCAAAGGAGCGGGCGCAGGATCTTCGCCAGCTTTTGGGGCGGCTGGATGAAGAAGCCCGTCATCTCACCTGACCTTTCCCATCGCGTCGTGGCACAATACCGGCGGTCGAATGGACGCCGATGAATCGGAGGATGAATGCGCCGTACCCCCCTGCTGATTGCCATTTGCGGAATGTGGACCGCGTGTGGTGGAGCCAAAGTCCTGGATATCTCGGTGGAACAACAGGGCTGCGAGTCCCTTGATCAGGGCGAGCAGCCCCCATCCGCGTTGGTCCGAAAAGATCAGGGCAACAACATCACCATTTACCGGGACTGGGTATTCATCGCATCCACTGCGGAGTTCGACCCGGAGTTTGCACAGGATGGAAAAGACATCACGGTGCGGGAGTACTGGAACGACGAGGAGGGTGGCTCGGGGGTGGAGACTTGCTTTCGGCCCACGATTGTCTTGAACAACCCCGAATCGGGGAAGTTCAACCTGTTCTGGTACATCGGTGGTGACGGTACGCCGTTCGACAACATGGAGATCGACATCGATTAGCGCGATCGGGTAAGCGTCCGGCTTGTTCACGGACGGCCGACGCGCCTTGACCCTGGCTCCAGGAGACTTCGTGCCTACCGCTCTCGTTACCGGAATTACCGGCCAGGATGGCAGCTTCCTCGCTGAACAGCTTGTGGAAAGCGGCTGGACGGTGGTCGGAGTCATGCGGCGGAGTGCCTCGCCCAACCTGTGGCGCCTTGAGCATATCGTAGACCGAATCACGCTGACGCATGGCGACTTGCATGACATGGGCTCGCTGATTCGGCTCCTGATGGACCACCGGCCAGACCACGTCTACAACCTTGCTGCGCAGTCCTTTGTCCCCACGAGCTGGCAGCAGCCGGTGCTCACCGGAGAGGTGACCGGGCTTGGGTGCGCACGAGTGCTGGAAGCGATGAGGATCGCGGCGCCCGAGGCACGGTTTTACCAAGCGGGCAGCTCCGAAATGTTCGGATCGGGTGGTGGGGGCACCCAGGATG
>CAJWOS010000461.1 GCA_913044235.1 uncultured Pseudomonadota bacterium | reverse complement strand
CCCCACCGTCCCCGTCGTCCCCGCCGTCCCCGCCCCCGTGTCCTCCGCTGTCGCGGTAGCCATACCCGGAGTCATACCAGCGCAAGTATCCAGTCTCGAAGCCGGTGTCTTTATCACCACCTCCGCTGCCCGACAGGCATGCGGCCGCGCCCACCAAGGCGCCCAAGATGGCGAGTGTGCCAGTCAGATTGCCTTGCTTATTCCACATCGGAGCGTCTCCTTTTAGCGTGAGGCACTCGACTATTGCACGTATCCCCCTCTTCTGCGGAACCATCGCGCTGGGCGCGAAAAACCGTGACCGATCCGCTCCGGTGGTCACTGGTACGATACGCATCCGCGACTGAGTGGCCCGTGTGGATGTAGCCGGGCTCCTGTAGGGTGTCTGGCTTTGGTGGGCCCCGCCGGCTCAGGTCCTCGCATGTGTGTTCGGCAGAGGGGAAGTCCATGACCACAGACGCACAACGCCGATCTGGGAGCCTCCCGTCCAGCGGGCCACGTCTGGTGGGCTTGGACGTGGCTCGTGCGGTCGCGATCGTGGGCATGGTCTGGGTGAACTTTCGGGTGACCATCCATGGGGTCGGTTCGGCTCCCGCGTGGGCAGAAGCCCTCGATGGTCGGGCGGCCGCACTGTTTGTGACTCTTGCGGGCCTGGGGGTGAGCCTGATGGCTCGTGGCAAGCCGGCGGCCGAGGTCCGCAAGCGGCTGTGGGCGCGGTCTGCGTTGCTGTGGGCATTCGGCATGGCCTGGTCGCCCATCTGGGTGGGCGACATCCTCCACTATTACGGCGTCTGGCTGGCGATGGCAGCAGTTCTGATCACCGCCTCCTCACGGATCTTGCTTGGTCTGGCAGCCGTGCTTCCGGTGGTGGCCGTCGGGCTGCTGCTGACACTGGACTACGAAGCGGGCTGGAACCTGGGCGCACTCGAATATCGCGACTTCTGGACCTTCAGCGGACAGCTGCGCCACCTATTCTTCAATGGCTTGCATCCGGTGGTGCCCTGGTTTTCCTTTCTCCTCATCGGGATGCTGCTCGGTCGCCTCGAGCTATCGAAGGCGCATGTGCAGAAGCGTTTAGCCATCGGGGGCTTCGGTCTGTGGGCTGCCACGGAAGGGGTCTCAGATGGCCTTGTATGGGCCACCAACGATGTACTCGGTAAAGAGTCGGCGCCCTATCTGTTTGGGACCATGTCCATGCCGCCCACGCTGTTCTACATGGTCGCGGGCGCGAGCTTGGCCGTCGCCGTGATTGGAGTGTGCCTTTGGGGGACAGACCGCGTGGGGGTGAATCGAGCGGTGCAGGTGCTCTCCCACCTGGGGCAGCTGTCCCTCTCCGTCTACATCGTGCATGTGGGGGTCGCGCTAACGGGCCAGGCTCTGTTCCCTGGTGCACCGATCCTGGCGGGTGTGCTCCCAGCCATGGTGGGATTTGTGCTCCTCGCGCTCTTGAGCTGCCATCAGTGGCGCTTGCGAAACCGTCGGGGTCCGTTCGAACAGCTTCTTCGGAGGGTCGCAGGATGAGGCAAGCCTTCGACGGCTTGGGCAACAGGAGCGTCGCACGAGCTCCCGGAGAGCAGCGAGGGGTGGGCCGTTGGTCCGCTCCGGTGCGGCTGTGCATGGCGCTGAGGTCAGTTGCTGAACGGGATGAACCGAATGGAGTCCACGATGGCGCGCACCGTTGGCGTGACTTGGCCAGCGTGGGAGGCCACGGTGAATGCGTTGATCTCGATGATCCCATGCGACGCTGTATGAATCAGCCCGAACCACTGGTGTAGGGGCTCAGGCGCGTCGATGGGCTGCCAGCGATAGGTCTGCAGGATCGTGGGGAACCCATCCACCTGAAGGGACTCCACGGACCGCTCGACGAAGCCGCTGTAGTCGGCTTCCTGCTCTTTGCGGGTGGCAGCAAGAATGCGATCGACGGCGTCGGTCGCGGTGGGTGGAACCGCGGATCTCGAAAACCCCACGTTGCTGCGAATGGTGTCTCGGAGTGGTGCGAGCAGCAGCAGTGGAAACACTTCGGTGGCTGCAGCGGTCCACGCTTTGGGGGCAGTCAGGGAGATACCGAGCGCCCGATGGAAGTGGCTGCGCATCGGTCAGCCGATCATGCGGTTGTAGATGGCGGGTAGGTCGACATCGAACGCGACCCCCCACTCCATACCAAGACCGGCCGAGACCTTGCCCTTCGACTTGAGCTTGAACTTGCCCCACTGGAAAGAGCCTTCGCCCTCGTATTCGGCGCCATAGCCGTAGGTCACGCCCACGGTGGTCGAGCCTGATGCCAACGTCTGGTTGTCTGGGCCCACGAGCTCGACGGTGGGGGTGACCGAGAAGGCTCCACCCGCAAAGGCACCTGCCTTCCCCTGGAGGCCTCCGCTGAGTCCTTTTTCGGAGTCATACGACGCAGTTGCAGTTGCCGATGCACTCGCGGTGGCACCGAGAACCGCAGATGCTTGCACGCGGCCTTGGCTGCCGCCAACGAATGGGACCGGGGAGGAGGTCGTTTCCAGCTTCTTTCCGGCCAAGACGGAAATTTCGCCCGTGAGCTCCGCCGACCCGGTGCCGCTGGGATCGAAGTTGATGCCAGCGTCCGCCTTGGCCTCGGCTTCTCCCAAGCGCCCCTTGCGACTTGGGCCCTCGGTCTCCATGATCTTCAGCCGCAGCTTGACCGGTGCTTCTGCCTCTGCCTGTTCTCTGGCCGCCTCTTCCTCGGTCTGCTCGGTCGTTGGCTGCAGCCCGCCCATCGCTGCGGGCAGGTCGCTCAGCCGCTCTCCCTCGCTGCTGGCCACGGTTGTGGTCTCGGAGCCCAGTGCCTCCAGTCGAGTCGGCAGGTCGAGTCCATCGGTTTCGGCTTCGTTCACGTCACTCGGTTCGTTTACGGCTGGCTGTGCCGGCAGGCTGGAGAGCAGCTTGGTTGCCTGACCGAGCCGGAAGGTGATTTGAGCCGTCTTTTCAACTCGAATGTCGTGATCGTTCGTGATCTCCGTGGCTTCCATGTCTTGCTTGAACTGGAGCAGCTTCGCGTATTTTTTGGCTTTGGTTCGGGATGTTCGGCCGCGCATCGGAGCCTCGAGTGCATCCATCACGGACTCATACTGCTCCCAGGTCTCGATGAGCTCGACCGCTTCTCCACTCCAGTTGAGGGTCTCCGTGTAGCCGGCCACCATATTCAGCTTGTGTTGCACAGCGCCGGCATCGGCGCTGCCGTTCGATGTGCTGAACCCACCGGTCATCTGGTCGAGCACCGGCTCGGCACTTTCTCCTTGAACCACCCGGTCGGCAACGGTGTCGGCATGCCGCTCGTAGCGGTCGCCAGCGCGTCCAATCCCATTGGGGGTGCTCACGGCGTTTGCCCGCTGCTGCACCACGTGGGCCGCTTCGTGGGCCGCGGTGTGTAGGTCCGGCGAGCCGGAAAAGGCCACATGGTTGCCGACGGCGTAGCCTCGGGAGCCCATGACCCGATTGGCTTGGGTGGAGCGGTGGTCGGTGTGTGCGGCTACGGAGGTCACGTCGTGCCGTCCGAAGGACTGCTGGATTCTGTCGAGGTGGGGCAGTGTAGAGGCGCTTCCTCCAACGCCCGCAGCAGCGGTGGAATGCACAGCAGCGGCATCGCTCATCGCATGCACGCCGCCGTCAAGCTGAATGGTGTTCGACGCGGAGACTTCAGGTGGTCTCGACGATGCGGAAACCGGAGCCAATGCCTTGGACTCGGGCCCGACTACGTGCGAGAGCGAGTGCGCGGACATCCTGCGCACGGGACCTTGCGCCGGTGCCGCTGGAACAAAGCGCGGCTCCGTGGCTTGCTTCGCTGAATCGGCAGATGCGCGCTGGATGTGGCGGTGGGTGGGCATCTATTCTCGCGAAAAGAGCGTGGGGTGTACTTCGTATACGGAAGCTACCACGGCCCCGATTCGCTCAGCCCTGTGCGCGCCCAACAGGGACGGATGGAGGTGATGTTTAGAAGCCCAACCCAGCGGTCACCGCGAGATAGGGCAGCAGGGGACCGGCACCGGGCTGTGCGCCCTCGCGGAGCACCTCGGGAGCGCCTGGGATGATCGCAGCTCCGGCATTGAGATCGATGGTTCCATGTAGTTTTCCGGCGACTTCGACCATGCCTTTCACACTCATGGAAGCCTCGGCCCCGGCTGCCTCAACCTGGCCCGGCTCTGCCTCACCGAAGCGAAATCCCGCTGCATCCTGGCCCCGCTGCACCTCGGCCCAGCCCACGCCTGGGATGACATCCACATTCCATTGGCCAAGGGTCCGCTGCAGTGCGGTCACTCGCACCCGAAAGTGCGCAAAATCCGACAAGTCTCGGTTCTGGAGCACCCCGGCACCGTTGCCGCAGCCTTCCAGGCCAACACGACGCAGGGGCGTGAACTCTCCACAGATGAAGGGACTGGCGGGTCCTTCAGATGCAGGTGCTGGACGAGCGTCAAAGCCCCCACGGAGCTCAACGGTGGGCCGGTGGTCGGCGGCTCGGGGCAGCACCATTCGGTTCCCAGCGCCGGCGTCTGCGGGCTGTGCGAGCACCACCAGGGCGAGCAGCAAGGTCATGACGCCTCCTCCATGTCGCTCTAACGCCGGGGGCGAGCCCGCAAAGGTGTCGGTTGGATGAGGGAGTCACGGACAACCAGGCGTGACAGGTTTGATGGCGCATCCAGTCGATGGATGCGTGGTGGAGTCCCCGTGCGTGACTGGAGGCGAGCGGACTTTGATTGACCGGTCAAAGGGTCTCTTGGTACCGTTCAAATGTCGCGATTTGTCACGACGCACTCACTGGGAGCCAATATGCGCACTCGTCGTGGATTCACGCTGGTCGAGCTGATGATTGTCGTTGCCATCATCGGTATCCTTGCCGCCATCGCCATTCCCAACTTTGTTCGCATGCAGTACCGGGCCAAGCGCTCGGAGCTGCCCAGCAACGTCGACGGAATCAAGACGGCGCAGCTGGCCTACGATGCTGCAATGGACACCTACATCCAGAACGCTTCCTTTCACCCGGACTCGTCTCCTGGCAAAAAGCAGCGAGACTGGAATGCGGGCTCGGCGTTTGACACGCTCGGTTGGGGGCCGGATGGTCAGGTACGCGGCTCGTACAAGGTCGTATCCACCACTACCACGGACTTCTTGATCACTGGCCTTGCAGACATCGATGGAGACTCTGTCAACTCGACCTTCACCGCAACCAAGTCGATCAACACGATTATGGTCACGGGCAACGACATCTACTGAGCACCCGCGGTGCGAGCTCGACCCTTGGATGTCTGAGGGCACGGGCTTGCCGTTCGATCTGCGGGTGAGGGACGCCCGTGCGTTCGCTTCCAGCGCCTGAGATCCGATGAATCCGCCCTATGCGTCTCCGCTGACCGCCCCTGAGGCAGACCTTTCCGCATACGCTGGTGCGGTTCAGCATGTGCTGGTGGCGTTTACGCCGCGCACGGGCAGCACAGTACTGGCCAACTCACTGGGACGCACAGGACGGTGCGGTGTCCCACACGAGTACTTGAATCCCATCCATCTGGCGGACTTTCGCCGGCGGCTGGGCCCGATGTCCACGCCAGCCCTGTGGAATTGGTTCCGTCGCCACCGTACCACCGACAATGGTGTCTTCTGCTTCAAGGCTGCACCCGAGCAGATTCAGCTCGAGTTGGTGGCCAGGGGGATTCGTCCCCGGAGCCTGATGGTGCCTGTGCGCGCAGTATGGGTCCGCCGACGCGACAAGGTGCGGCAGGCTGTGTCCTATGCGCGTGCGGTCCAGACGCAGCAGTGGAATGCCAAAGCGGTAGAGCAGCATGCACCCGTCTACAACTATGGCCTGCTCGAGCGATGTTTTCGTTTCGTGTTGGTGCAGGAAGGGTTGTGGCCAGTGCTGTTTCGGGAGCTTGGGGTGAGCCCGCTCACCGTCTGGTATCGGCAGATCCTCGAGCACCACGAGGCGACGGTCCGTGGACTGGTGGGAGGGCTTGGGCTCGGCGACCCCATGCAGGCCTCGGTGGGCGCGCCGTCTTCCAAGAGAGTGCCGAGTCCCGAAGCCCA
>CAJWOS010000460.1 GCA_913044235.1 uncultured Pseudomonadota bacterium | reverse complement strand
GTGTGCCAATCCCCACCCGCTTGGGCTTGCCCGGACGGCGACGCGCGAAGGTCAGGAGTTGCCCGACCAACCGGCGACCGCGCTCCGTGGCCGACAGGATGTCCGAAAGCTCTCCGGCGAGCTCCGGATCGATCTCGGGGCGCTGACTCGCCAAACCAGCGGTCGTGGAGATGACCGCCAGCAGGTTGTTGAAGTCATGCGCCATTCCCGACGCGAGCTGACCGAATGCATCCAAGCGCTGCGCTCGCACCAGCTGCGCCCGTGCATCACTGAGCGCTCGCAGCGTACGGGCGCGCTCAATAGCGTGCCGAATGGTGCGCAGCAGGGCGGATGGGCGAACATCTCCCTTCGCGAGATAGTCCTGGGCTCCGGACTGCACCAGTGCGGCGCCGAGTCCCTCGTCTTCACGACCCGTCAAGACCACCACGGGAAGGTTCTCGGCGTTCTCAAGCAGCCGCTTGAGCGTGTCGATGCCTTCGGAGTCGGGAAGTCCGAGATCGAGCAGCACACAGTCTGGCCTTGCGGCGGCCACCGCTTCAATCCCGTCGGCCAGTGTAGAAGCATGCCGGACCTGCATCGACCCGCTGAGCACAGCCCGGACGGTCTCGTAATCGACCCTTCCATCCTCGATGACCAGGATTTCGACCTGACTGTCCACCAAACCGTGCTCCGTTCCGATCTGCTTTGCCGACTTCCGTATCGCACCGACCTCGGGCTGTCGGGCAGCGCTCGTGCTCGCGCCGGCAGTCCTGCCGCTGCGTGGCGCACCGTGGTGAGGCGCGCACACCCTTGCCTCAGCGCTGGTTCAGTTCCCAAAGCAGTCGAAGGCCATCAAGCGTGAGGTCGTTGTCTACCTCATCGACCTCAGAGCAGGCCCGACCGATGAGGTTTGCAAGGCCACCGGTGGCCACGCATCGGACCGGCGTTGCGTCGCGGGCGAGCTCTGCTTTGCAACGACGGGCGAGCCCATCCACCAGCCCCACATATCCATAAAACAGCCCGGACTGCATGCTGGCGATGGTGTTGGTGCCGATGGCCCGAGGCGGACGCTCCACTTCCACTTTGGGCAGTTTCGCAGCACGGGTGAATAATGCATCCGCAGAGATCTGGAATCCGGGCGCGATGGCGCCGCCCACGTAGTCCCCTTGGCTGTCTACGCAATCAAAGGTGGTTGCGGTACCAAAATCCACCACGACGAGAGCCGTACGGTGGCGCTTCCACGCAGCGACAGCGTTGACGATTCGGTCCGCGCCCACTTCCCGTGGGTTGTCGGTACGCACCCGCATCCCAGTGCGCATGCCCTTCCCCACCAACAAGGCCTCTTGCTGGAGATAGCGGCGAGCGGCCTTCTCGATCGCATACACGACACTTGGCACCACGCAAGACACCACGACACCGTCGATTTGTTCAGGCCCAAGGCCCCGATGATTGATCAACTGCAACAACAGAAGACCAAACTCGTCGGTGGTCCGCGGGCGTGTCGACACCCTCCACCGGTAGCGGACGTGGGCGCCTTCGAGTGCACCCAATACGGTGTTCGTGTTGCCGACATCGATCACGAGAAGCATGCTGACCTCGGTTCCGCTCAGTCGGGAGCGGCGAAGCGGGACGGTTCAAAGGCTTCGTCTTCCAAGACGTGCCGGAGCACGGCATGTCCCACGCTGTAGGGCTCTGCTGGCAGCACCTGTGCTGCGCGTCGGTGACGGCTCACAAACACCCGCTTGACCATCCGAGCGAAGGCATCTCCCCCTCTCGCTGGCGCAAACCAAAGGTCGTCGAGCGCGTGCGTACCTCCGGCCGTGGGCTGCAGCTGGTGGGTGTGGTGAAACAGATGGAAAAGCGCAGAGGTACCCACATTGGAAAACGAGCGACCAGCCTCGACCACCCAGACGGTGGCTTCCCAGGCGAAGGGCCCCACACGGGCCGGAACCCGCAGCCGGGTCGCGCCATCCGCGACTGCGGCCGCAACCTCGTCTGGCCGATTGATACGGAATGGCGCCCAGACCGGGAACTCCGACATGACCGCGACCGGCCTCGTCTTCTGTGCCCATACGTCCTCGACCGGCACGAGATGACGTGTTGAGACACGCAGTCGATAAACGGGTCGTGTTTCCACGGGGGCCTCCTGGTCACCCCAAGGGCCTATCCCGCGACCCCCAGGACCGGCACACACGGGGTGGGGCATCGCTCAACGACTGATCAGCTCCACATCGCCAGCGAGGACCGGACGACCGGACACCATGAGAGCACCGTCATCTCGAATGCCTTCCGCCACGCCCACGAGATCGCCGACTCGAACCGTGCGCCCGAGCATACACGCCCGTCTTCGCCAGAGGTCGAGCAGGTCGTCTGCTTGTACATCCACCGCGTCGATCGCCTGGACCAGTGCACCGAGAAGCTCCGCTCGGTCGATCACCGTCCGGCCGAGCAGGGCCAACGAGGTCGCCAAGGGCAGGTCCTCAAACGCCGTCTGAGACACATTGATCCCCACACCGAGAACCACAGAAGTGGGAATGGCAGGGACTTCATCCGACGACGCGGTCTCCAGCTCCGCGAGAATCCCACCAAGCTTGCGGTAGCCATCGCCACGGGACACCACGAGATCATTGGGCCACTTCAGAGAAACATCCAAGACATCGGCCATGGCGGCCGCCCATGCCAGGATCGCCCGAGGCATGTCGGCCGGTGTCAGTGCGGGCCGAAGCACAACGCTGAACAACAGGTTTTGTCCGGGACTCGCGGACCACACCCGGCCACGACGCCCCCGACCTGCGCTCTGGTGGTCAGCCACCACCACCGGCAGGGGAGCGCCGTGGGGCGTGACCCGCGCGAGCTCGCGAGCGATGCGGTTGGTGGACGGACAGGACTGGTGATGGTGCACCGGGCGAGCCGTTCGCCACGCCAGCGTGTGCGGCCCCCATGCCCCGCGAGCATCCACGAGCCGCACCCGATCGCCGTCCATTTGCAGCTGCACGCCCTCGGCCTGCAGCGCGACGAGAAGTCCTTCCAAAGCATCCGTCGACATGCCCACGACAGAACCAAGGTCCGCACGGGACTGACCTTCCGGGTGTTGAAGAAGCCGATGAAGTAGACGATGAGCAATCACAAGAACAACCTCCGCCCGCGCATTATCCCACCCAACCGTGCCCTCGATGCAGGTTCTCGGGTCGCCTGTTGGTGTACAGCGGATAGATCCGCGGGCATGTCCGACCCCGTGCGTCCCGCTCCTGTCATCACGACTCCCGTCGCTGCCGTTCCCAGCGAGTCGCCCCAGGCCTCCGACGGCCCACCGCACACACTGGCTCCCGCCGCGGTCGGGCTCTGGCGGCTGCAGCGACTCCTACGGCTCAGCGTCGTGGGGCTTCCCTTGTACGGCGCCATCGGTGTGGGAATCGCGAGCATCTCCCAGCCCGCCATTGGGGCCGTCGTCGGTGCGGTCCTGGTGCTGTTCAACCTCCTAATGTCGATATTCTGGCCGCCGCTGCAGTACGCGGCCTTCCGCTATGCCGTGCGTGAGCATGATCTGATCGTGCAGTCCGGCGTCTTCTTCCGTCGCTGGTCCAGTGTCCCCCTCACGCGGATTCAGCATGTCGACAGTCGACAAGGTCCGCTCGAGCGGATGTTTGGAGTGCAGCGGCTCCTGGTCTTCACGGCGGCTGGCGTCAGTGCCGACGGCGTCATCCCGGCGCTGACCGAGGCCAACGCAACCACACTGCGCGACGCTCTGTCTCGACGCGGAGGGGATGATGGCGTCTGAGCCCTCGCATCCCGCGCCGGTCCTGAAGCCGTCGGCACCCACCGATTTTGCGGAGCGCCCCACCGACCCGGGCAGCCACACCCCACAGGAGCTGACTGCACCGCCGCCGTGGCGCTCACTCCACCCGCTCAGTCTCGTGGCCAACCTGGTGCCGCAGGCCTGGAACACGGCACGCGCCGCCTGGCCGCTCTTGCTCGCCGTGGTCGTCGGGGGCGGCTCGATGGGTATGGAGACCATCGATCTTTCCCTCTTGGTGGCTTTTTTTGGGCTCACCCTGATGCGCACTCTGGTGCACTTCCTCACCCTCCGGTACCGCGTCCATGCCGGCCGGTTTGAGGTCCGCTCCGGCTTGCTCACGCGACAGGCCCGCCAGCTCGACCCAGCCCGAATCCAGAACATTGAGCGAGTGCAAAATCTCTTCCACAAGGCCGTGGGCCTCGTGGAGGTGCGCGTGGAGACCGCTGGCGATGCATCGACCCAGGGCCTGTTGAGCGCAGTTTCCATCGAGGAGGCTGCACGCTTGCAGCAGGAGCTGGAGATCCTCGTACACGGAGCCCCCAGGTCGACCACGTCCGCCTCCGCCGATGCCCAAGCCCCCATCGAGTCCGAGGGCACTGCACTGGTGGAAGGCAGCGTGCTCGAGGCGATCGCCTATGGGCTGACCCGTCGCACGGTGGGAACCATTGCCGTGCTCACAGCCGTGTTCGCGGAGGTCTTCGGCCGGATGAATCCGTCGCCCGAGGCCACGAAGCAGGTCCTGCAAGTCCAGGTGCTCGGACCGGCCCTGCTGCTCGCATTCGCCGGTTCTTGGGGCTGGTCTGCCGGCCGAGCACTGCTTCGTCACTGGCGCTTCACGCTGCACAAAGATGGCGACCGCCTGGTCAACGAAGAAGGGCTGACCACCCGACGCCGGGTGGAGATCCCGGTGGAAAAGGTCCAGCTCGTCCGCGCCGATGAACCGCTTCTACGACGATTGATGGGATACGGCAGCATCCTGATCGAGACCGCAGCACTCGGCTTCGCAGACGGACAGGTTCGCCAAGCCGAAGGCGTCGTGCCGATGGTGGAGCAAGAAGACCTGCCTCTGGTGATGCAGGCCGCGACACCCAACGTCGTGATCAATCCCTGGACCGCCACCCTCCGTCCAGCCCACTGGCGGGCATTGTGGAGAATGGTCATCGGTGGACTCGCTCGGACGTCTCTCTTCACGGGTGCACTGGTCTACTTCGTTGGGATGTGGGGCCTTTTGGCCCTGTTGGCCCTTCCCGCGGTCGCCCTGATCGACTGGCTCGAGTGGCGGCGAGAACGGTGGCTCGTCACGCCATTATCGGTGGTGGTCCGCCGCGGGCTGTTCCGACAGTCGACCTGGGTGCTCGACCGAGCGAAAATCCAGAGCGTGGTGGTGGTGCAGTCCCCCACGATGCGCATCCATGGCCTGGGACGCGTGGTGGTCCGCGTGGCCGGAAACGCCGTGGCGCTGCCCGAAATCGCTCTGGAAGTGGCGCTATCGGTATTTCAAGAGCTCACGGGCACACCCAACGCACCAACAGCCCTCGAGCCACTGGCCTGAGGGTCGGTCCGCACAATGCCACGCACGCTCGCAGGCACTCTGTCGCCCCGCCAGCGGTCACTCCCCACCAACCGCCGGGCCGCCGGGACATCGCAGAATGCCCCACACGTCCCAGCGCGACCAGCACAACCGCCAAGAGCCGATCTTCGCGCACACGAGGCCACAGCCCCAAGGCAAGCGTCGACCGAAAATGCTTCTCGATGGCCGAAGCCCCCATCAGAAGGCCACTTCGACCCCGTTCGAATGCCGGCCCCTGAGCCGATACACCGTTCATCCCAACCCCCGAAGATCGGCCACATTAAGTGCTTTTCATGTACCTATTGACATGGCAATACTCCACGTGACGAGATAGCGTTCTCCAACCTCCAATCCGACCGTGTGTTCACCTCTGGCCGAGCCCCAGGCTGCTCTTCGATGACCCTGAAACGATTCCAGATCCACGACCAAGAGCTCAAGCGGCTGCTGTCTTTCGTGGGCCTCTTCGGCCTGCTGTCGGCAGCGTCGTATGTGGTTCCGGGCCTGGAGCTTGTGCGTCCCTGGGTGCCGGGCGAGCCTGTGCCCCTGGTGCACCTCGCACTCGACCGAGCCATCGTGACGGAAAACCACCTCGGTGAGCTGGTGCGGCGCTCTCCCGACCTCGCGGTGTCCGACCTCACCGCGCCTGACTATGACTCGGGGGACCCCGATGCGTTCGAGTCCCCGAGCGCCCCC
>CAJWOS010000459.1 GCA_913044235.1 uncultured Pseudomonadota bacterium | reverse complement strand
GGGTGCGGGCCGAGCGAGCCATCGCCGACCGTGCCGCCGACGCGACCGTGGTGGTGGCCAGCCAGGAAGCCGCCATCAGCGAGCGCCTGTGCGACCACCTGCTCTTCCTCCAGACCGGACGCCTCTTCTGGTGTGCGCCGTTTGAGTCTTGGCGCAGTCGCTACCGACGCATCCGCGTGCGCGACCGTGTGGAGGCCACGCATGAGCTGGGCGAGCTCGCGCTGATCACCCGTCGCCAAGGAGCCACCATGGAGGTGCTCCTCGACGACCCGGCCGGCTCGGCCGAGGGCCGACTTCGCCGCGCGGGTGCACGGGTCGACCCGATGCCGCTGCCCCTCGACGAGCTCCTGTTGGTGGTCTCCGCCTGACCTGTGGATCACATGCTCAGATCGAGCCCTTCGCGAGCGGCCCCACAGCCTTGACGGCTCCCGGCAGATCCTTGGTGATGGTGGCGATGTCGGCCAGAAGGTTCTTGACGATCCCAGGCGCCTTCAGCGCAATCGCAGGGTTCTTCTCGATGATCTTCGGCAGCTTGCTCTGCACATTGCTGGCCTTCTGCTTGAGGGTCGGCACGAGGTCCTTGAGGGCCTTGAGCTCCGGTGCGACCACCTTCGCAAGCTTCACCGCCTCGTCTTTCTGACCGTTGCTGTTGAGGTAGCCGATGTAGCGGGACATCTTGATCAGCGCGACCGCCCGGTCTACCTCGCCGAGCAGGTTGTCGATCGGCTTCGCACCCACCTTCTGCGTGCCCAGATACCAGTCGTCGGTCGCGAAAGGGTTCTGATCCTTTTCGTCGAGGTGGGCCAGCTGGGGACTGATCTTGGATGGCTTGTACGGCTTTGTGCCCTTCTTGTTCTTCGCCAGGTACTTGTCCTGGGCCTTGTTGCACTTCTTCTTCCGAGCGGCGTCGTCATGATGCGAGCAGGACTGATACTCCCCCGCATCCGCAGTCAACGGAATGGCGGCAGAGATCGAAGACAAGGCGATGGCGCCGAAGAAGGAACGAAGGTTGACCATGAATCTCTCGCAGATGATGAAGCCCTTGGGCCTCGGTTCGAGCCGTCGTAGCATGTTGCCACGCTTGACCGGGCGGACCAACCCCACCCTGTACACCAGCTCGGGCGGTGGCGTACTACGGCAGACTCCAGGACCGTTCGGAGGCTAGTCGAGCACTGAGGTGTCTCGCGCAACCTCCGCACCAATCCCACCCACCTTCACGAGCGTGTGGTTGCCGGCGTCGAGGTTGACCCTGGGAATCTCCGCATGCCAGCACGCTTGCTGCCAGCCGAGCTCCACGCTGTCGACGCGCGGTGCACACTCGGCCATCAGCAGGTGCACCTTGGAGTCAGACCCCACTCGATAGCGCAAGTCATCGCTGAAGAGCAGCCGAGCCGCACCCGTCGAGACACTGCAGCTGTCGGCGCGGTCTCCCCGACCCGGGTCACAATCGGGACATGCTCGGGAGGCATCGTCACGCCCGGCGAGAACCCAGGCGTTGGTGAGATCGCCAAAGCCTCCCAGACGCAGGTTGCGATCCGTGTTGGTGCGACCGAGCCACAATGTGGTGAGCGGCTGGGCGGCCACCTCGCTGCCCGAGGCGATGTCTTGCACAGCGATGCCGCCACAGAACTGCTGCAGCTCCGACGGCTCGTCTTCTGGGCCCGGCTTTGCGATCGCCTGGAATGCAGCATCGGAAAACAGCCAAGCCCCACAGATGCCGGCATTTCCGTTGCTGCTGTCCGCCTCGCCGAAGGGACCCCAATTGTTTGCATCATTCTGGATGGTGATGGTCGAGTCGCCATAAAAAAGCTTGTAGTAGAGGGCCCAGTCGTAGCTTTCCTCCATCGCGTCATGCGCCGCGATGAGGTCTTCCGGACTGCTGGAGCAGGTGCACTTCGCCTGGATGTCTGCAGACGGCAGCGGCGTGTATCGGGCGTCGTTGACATAGAAGAAGTTCGAGAAGGTCTCTGGCTCCGAGGAGCCATCCACCGCATACTGATAGTCATCTCGGTCGAGGTCGCTGAGGGCTGCAAAACACTCCGTCCACCACGGATCGCAGATGCGCGCTGCCACATCATCGGGCACTACCGTGCTGGGATCGGAGATGGCATCGCAGAACAGAGGTGCCGGCGGAGGCTGTCCGTCTGGCCCACACTGCGTGCTGTCGCGTGCTTCCAGCGTGCGAGACAAGGCGGTGATGAGGACCGAGTCCGCAGTCACGCAGTCGTCGGTGAGCGTGTCGTATGCAGCGCCCTCCACGACGGTCCCGTCCTCGACCGTCCGCGTGAGCTCCTCCTGGGTGTCAGGGTTGATGTCGCTCACCTCCGCCCAGTCGTTGTATGGGCACTCGCCGAAGCCCGCGTAGTCCAGCCCGTAGTAGGCATCATCGGGCGGGACCTCCAGCAGCTCGGCCACTTGGTCGACCTGAACGAAGCGGCCCTGAGGCTCTTCCTTGCAGGCCGAAAAGAACGCCAGACCGGACAGCAGGACTGCCCACTCGAGGGGACGGAAGGAGACATGCAGCTTTGCGAGGTTCATGTCGGTCTCCATCAGAACTGGAAGAAGAGGACGGAGTTGAAGGACCAGGTAAAGCCCGAGACGCCAAGCACCAGATCGGCCGCATCCCTGCGGGAGCTGTCTGTGTCTTCTTTGCCCTGGTTGTAGTACACCCTGCGCACCTCGGAGTAGCTCATCGGGATGCAGATGGTGCCGAAACTCAGCTCCTCGAGACCCTCTTTGGACACTGCAGAACAGCCTTGCCTGCCGATGGGGGTCATGGCGGATCCGAGGAAGCCAATCGACCACCGGCCGCCAACGAAGGGCATGGTGCCCGCGTCGAACAGGAGGCCACCGTGTGCAGCCACCCCGGCCGCCCAGCGCTTGGAGCCGCCGGCATACAAACGGTCGATGGTGTAGGTGGTGAGCTCAAGCTCATCGGAGCGGTCATCTTCCTGACGCCCCTCGCCCGTGTTCACGAGCTTCTGCACGCCCGAGACCTGCTCCCGCCGACGCACCTCCACCCGGTGGGCACTCGGCCCCCCTCCCACAAACATCTCGAATCGCGAGATGCGCCAGCTGTACGCGGTGAAGGCTGTGAGCGGGAGATGGCGAATGTCGGTGTAGATCGACGCAACGTTGCCCACGCCCTCCGCCACCGCGAGTCCAGTCGTGGAACCGAGCACCGGGACGAATGGCACCACCTGTCGCTCGAAGCGGCTACCACCCACGGTGGCAGCGCTCATTCCAGCGAACCATCGGGAGTTCTCCACCCGGAGCATGGCCATGCCGCCCACCGAAAGCTGCCCGCCGGCGCCGAGCACCGGATCCGAGCTTCCGGCACGCCCGAGGAAGATGCCGCCGTAGCTCGGCAGGCGCTGTTCCTCCTTGGGCGATGCCTTCTCGGCCGCCTGCACCGGCGCAGCGACCGGCTCCGGGGCATCGACGACTGGACCGACCTCACACTCGGGTCCCAGCCAGCCGGCGACCCCATCGATCTGGATCTGGTACCAAGCATCCGAGAGCGGGTAGGCCACCGCCCACACGGTGCTGCGCAGTCCTGCGGTCACTTCATCGACCACCGCGCTGTCCGAAGACGCCTCGCCATACCGGGCGCAGTCCGCCCGGGTCTCGACTTCGAGCGGACCAGCTGCGGCTACGCCCATCAGGAGTGCAAGCGGCCATGCCATCATGACGACCTCCGTCGGCCGACCAGAAAGGGCAGGCTCCACACGGCGATCAACAACCCGCCTCTCAGAGAGGATGCATCGCTACAGGATGCAGTCTGTACTTCGTCGATGCGCTCCGACGGACGACACGGACGGCTCTTTGGCGGTGCGGTCGACTGAGACCCGCCCCGCTCCTCGGCAAATTCGTCGACGCCACTGTCGGAGGCACTGCCATCGTCGGTGTCGTCTTCCGCGCCACCGCTGTCGCTCGCGCTGCCACTGTCACCGTCGGAGCCGGTACTTCCGCCCGAGTCTACACTCGATCCCGAGTCGCTGCCCCACCCGGAGTCGCCGTAGCCTCCGGTATCGAAGCCCCAGCCGGAGTCGAGACTCACGCTCCAGCCAGAGTCGGTCTCGGAGCGCACACAACCCGTGACCTCCACCAGCTTGTCGAGCGTTGCAAACTCGACGTCGTCTGGCGCCTCTCCAGAGTTGTCGGCGCAACTGAACGCGAACAGGGCCGTCGTGAAAATGACCGCCACCATCCATCTTTGCTTGAGCAGAGGTTCGATGAACACGGATCCATCCGATTCAGTAGGTGAGTGCCCCACCCCCGTGGTCGACCGGAACACCGGTCGCCCCCAAAAGAAGAGCAAGCCATCAGGTACGGGACGTACAGCCCCTCCCCAAGTCCAAGCTACCACAAAGCAACCTACGGCTCTCGGACGACCCGCTCACACTCCGCCCGCGCCGGCGCTTCAGGTCTGACAAGAAGCACACCAGAACATTCTTCGCCCTCCGATGTCGGCGCGTTGGATTCCCGTGCCACACGCAAAGCACGCCTGTCCCTCGCGCTCGAACACATAGTGCCGCACGCGACGCTTCGACCACTGCCGACGCTTGGCCACCGCCAGCAGCTCATCGTCGGTGGTGTACCCCTTCTGGTCGTACGCGCGCTGACCGATGGTTCGAATGGCATTGGCCAGCGCCAGGGCCTCGTCGATGTGGAGGGAGCTGCCCTTGCGGTGCGGTGCGACCCCCGCCACATAGAGCATTTCGGCCCGCAGATAGTTCCCGATGCCCCCCATGAAGCCTTGATCGAGGAGCAGACCCGCCAGCTGGCGCCGTCCGAATGTGGGACCGGTGAGACGCTCTGCGAGGCTCTCATCGGTGAGGTTGGGATCGAAGAGGTCGGGTCCGAGGCGGGACAGGAACCGATGGTTCTCAATCCCCGCATCCGAGAGCACCTCGAGGTCTGTGGCACTGTAGAGGAGCGCCTGATGGGTCTCGGTCACAAATGCTGCACGAAGGGTCCGATTGCTGCGGGGCTCGGTCGACACTCGGTGAATCTTCCAGCGCCCGTACAGTTGCAAGTGCACATAGATGGTGCCCTTCTTGCCGAAACGAATGAGAAATGCCTTTCCGCGGGTCTCCACAGCCGTGATCCGATGGCGGGAAAGGCGATGTTCGTGCGGACGGAGCGCCGGATGCGGCAGGTCGAGCTCCCCGAGCCGCTGATCCACGAGCACTCGAGCGAGTCGGTGCGCCATGCGGCGAACTTCAGGGCCTTCAGGCATTGGTCTTCCCCAGGCGAGCCTGAGGTCTATCGGTCTCGCGCGGGGATGCCCGACGACGGGTGGGAATCTTCGATGCAATTCGCCGGCGGGTCGATCTCGCTGTTCAACGCGCCAGGAAGGCAACGGCCCGAACCGCCTTCGATGCGACTCCGGCAAGCCCATCGACCAATTCGCCGGTAGACTGTCCCTGGAGGCTTCCTTGACCCGCTTCGTTCCCACCGTGTGCCTGCTCGCTGCACTCGGCAGTGGCTGTGGAGAAGACGCCCCACCGGAAGGGGTCACTCCCGGCAGCTGCACAGATGGTCTGGACAACGACGGAAACGGCGTTCTCGACTGCGAAGACCCCGGCTGCGGCGGCAGTCCAGACTGCGCATGCGATGCGCCGGAAGCACCGGACTATGCGGGCTACACGGTCGAAGATGAGTCCGGACTGCCCGACTACGAGCCCATCGACATCGACATCGACTGCAACGACAATGGCGTGGAGGTGGAGCTCGGCACCGGGGAGATGATTCGATTCACTAAGTTCGTGTGGTCCTGGACCGACGACGGCGACGAGTTCAATCCGGAAGGGGCCGCCCGACTGGAAGGCTACACCGGCGACGGGCAGGGGTGCAGTGAGACCGAAAACCTGTCCGACTACGAGGGCTGGCGAATGGTTGTGAACTTCGACGGCAAGCCTGAGCCAGGCAACGAAGTCGATGTGCACGACGCCAACAGCGGCCCCAACGGCCAGCCGCCCCCGCCCAGAGCCCGCGCGGCAACGATCCGCATTTCCGACTACCGCCCCGATGCCCTGCCTGGAACC